>NZ_FR886773.1:51738-71090 GCF_000436615.1 Blautia sp. CAG:237 | reverse complement strand
CAAGATAGGATTCGATGAAATCGGAATCAATGATAGATCCGCCGATACCCATTGTAACGGAACCGATCTGCAGATAGGATTTTCCTCTCATGGAAGCTGCTGCAACTGCTGCACGTCCAAATCTGAGTAATTTTTCTTTAACGTCTTCCGGGATAGATGTATCATCAGCTTCCTGAACATCATGTCCATAGATACCGAATGCCGGAAGTCCCTTCTGTGCATGTGTAGCAAGAACGGATGCAAGATAAACTGCTCCAGGTCTCTCTGTTCCGTTGAATCCCCATACAGCTTTGATTGTCTGCGGATCCATATCCATTGTCTCTGCACCATAGCACCAGCAAGGTGTAACTGTAACTGTGATATCAACGCCTTCTTTGCGGAATTTATCAGCACATGCTGCACTCTCACCTACACGTCCGATTGTTGTATCAGCGATAACAACCTTAACCGGCTCACCGTTGGAATATTTTAAATTTTCTTCAAAAAGCTTTGCAGCGGACTTAGCCATGTTCATTGTCTGCTCTTCAAGAGATCCTCTTACGTCCAGGGCTCCTCTACGTCCATCAATTGTTGGTCTGATACCGATAACCGGATAGCTGCCTACTAATCTGCTCTTTGCCATGCTAAATTACCTCCATTATAAGTAATTGTCTATTGGGAGTTTCTGACAACAACTGTGAACAGTCCACAAAAAGCTCCCTTGTTTTCTATACTTCATAGTATACAATTGCCAAGTGATAATTACTTGTGTTATAATGGCAAAAAGTAGTACAATATTCACTTTTTTGACTGTAAATATGATTTTTTAGCAAAAACCATATAAGGAGGAGATTTTTTTGCATGATCTGGACCACAACGAAGACCGCCTGAGGGGAACTTATGAATTTCCATTTGAATTTCATCATATAGAACCGAATCACCCCCGCTATGTCATGTCCTATCACTGGCATGTCGAATATGAGATCATACGCATCCTGAAGGGTTCTCTCTCTGTCACTTTAGACGAAAAAAGCTTCACAGCAACAGCGGGAGATATCATTTTTATACACAGCGGCATCCTGCACAGCGGGATTCCCGAGGATTGTGTGTATCAGTGTATTGTTTTTGACGGAAATACTTTTCTGAAATATAATTCTGTCTGTTCAACCTATATGCAGAAAATTATTCATCAGGAAATCCTTATTTATCATCATTTCACCCCGGCATCTGAGGAAATCTGTGCCACTGTGAACAGTATTTTTGATGCTCTCTGGATGCGGCCATCCGGATATGAAATGACCGTTATTGGACAATTTTACCACTTTTTCGGTATTGTTTTTGGCAATCATTACTACCTGGAAAGCGTTACCAGAACGCGGCGTGATTACAAGCGTATCCTGCAGCTGAAACAGGTACTTGACTTTATCGAACACAACTATGCCTCCCCCCTTACTCTTCAGCAGCTTTCCTCTTCCGTATCCATGTCTCCGAAGTATTTCTGCAGATTTTTCTCTGAGATGACACATCAGACGCCGATGGATTATCTGAACCATCAGAGGATCGAGCAGGCGTGTTATCAGTTGTCGACTACGGATGATTCGATCACGGAGATCGCTTATCGGAATGGGTTCAATGATCTGAGCTACTTTATTCGAACATTCAAGAAGTACAAGGGGATGACGCCTGGGAAATATAAGCGTTCCTAACTCTATCTCATGATGTAACAAAACTCAGGGCACATAATAACCCTGAGTTTTACATTTTATATGAGTTCTTTTATCCTGATTTCGAATTCTTTGCCGTACTTCTCATATTTATGTTCTCCAACTCCCGTTACCTGGAGCATTCTTTCCTTATCTACTGGCTTCAGGATACACATGTGGATCAGTGTCTTGTCTGAAAATACCATATACGGCGGGATCTTCTCCCGGCGGGCGATCTCGGTGCGGAGTTCACGGAGTTTCTGGAAAAGCGGCTGGTCTTCTTCGGTGAGTCCGCTGACCGGTGCTTTGCGTTTCCGGGATAGCTTTTCTTTTGGTTTCTTTTCCTGTTCTTTTGGAAGTTTCATCTGTATCGTACTGTCCTGCGCCAAAAGTTCACCGATCCGCGGGCCAAACTTCACGATCGTATAGCCGTCGTCTGAGAGCCGCAGGTAATCCTGCACCAGAAGTTCGTTGAAGATCTGGCGCAGACGATAGGCCGGGACTTTGGAGAGTTTTCCATAGGAAGGATTTTCTTCCATATGGTATTGTCGGATCTTGGCAGTATTTGCGCCGTGCAAGGTGTCCAGGATCACATTCACACCGTATCTCTGATGACTGCTGTTGATGCACTCCGCGATTGCTTTTGCCTCTTCGGTGACATCTTTTTCTTCGAATTCTGTCAGGCAGTTGGAACAGTTTCCGCAGTAGGCTGCACCGTATTCTCCGAAATATCTCAGAATATAGGACCGCAGACAGTCATGTGTGAAGCAGTAAAAAGTCATCTGCCGCAGTCGCTCTTCATCGCGCTGCATGACCAGTTCCTGTGTAGCATCATCCAGTTCCTCATTGTCCTGATTATTTTCAATGAAAAAGCGATTTGTGATTACATCCTGTCCACTGTACAGAAGGATGCATTTTGACGGCTCTCCGTCACGTCCTGCCCTTCCTGCCTCCTGGTAATAACTTTCCATGTTTTTCGGCATATTGTAGTGGATGACGTAGCGGACATCCGGCTTATCGATTCCCATTCCGAACGCATTTGTCGCCACCATGATCGGACTGCGGTCATAGATAAAATCATCCTGATTGATGCGTCGTTCTTCATCGGAAAGTCCGGCATGATAACGCGTCGCGCGGAATCCGTCCCGGATCAGTTTCCCACAGACTTCTTCCACCAGTTTTCTGGTCAGGCAGTAGATGATCCCGCTCTCGTCCGGGTGCTGCTCTATGTAATTCTTCACTTCTGCGTATTTATCTTTCGGTGATTCTACCTGAAAAAAGAGATTGCTCCTGTCAAATCCAGTAGTCACGACATAAGGTGTCTTTAACATAAGGATATTCTGGATATCACCCCTGACTTCTTTCGTTGCAGTCGCCGTAAATGCTGCCACGACCGGGCGCTTCGGAAGTTTCTCAATAAATTCTGTGATCTTGAGATAACTTGGCCGGAAATCCTGTCCCCACTGTGAAACGCAGTGTGCCTCATCCACAGCAACCATCGCGATATCTGCATTCACCGCAAATGAAAGGAACGAATCTGTCAGAAGCCGCTCCGGTGCCACGTAGATGATCGGATATCTTCCCTCTACTGCCAGTGACAAAGCCTTGTAATACTGTCCCTGCGTCAGTGAACTGTTGAGATATGCCGCGTGGACACCCGCCTCATTCAACGCCCGCACCTGATCTTTCATGAGAGAGATCAGTGGGGAAATGACCAGCGTGATCCCCGAAAAGATCAATGCCGGGATCTGATAGCACAAAGATTTCCCTGCACCTGTCGGCATCACACCAAGCACATCCCTGCCGGAAAGCAGTTCGTCAATCACCTGTTCCTGTCCTTCACGGAAGGTATCATATCCAAAATATCTTTTTAAAATGTCATATTTCTCGTCTGTCATCAATTCAATTACTCTCTTTCCTGCCTTGTCTGCTTATGAAGTTTTTCTCATAAAAAAAGAACCTGTTTCCTGTACATCATTGAAACAGATTCTTTTCCTTATGTCAAACATTTATTTACAGTACTTCATTCAGGACAGATAATCCATACTCTGCCAGGCTGTGATCCTCCTCACCGGTTCCTCCGCTGATTCCTAGGCCTCCGATGATCGTATCTCCAACCTTAAGTGGTACACCGCCGCCAAAGATCACGATCCTGCCGCCATCCATCTTGTCTACGCCGTAAAAAGTTCCTCCCGGCTGTGCCAGGATACTGAGTTCCTTCGTAGACATCTTGACTGCGACTGCTGTGTAGGCTTTCTTGGTGGCTACATCAAAACTTACAAGGAATGCTCCGTCCATGACATGGACTGCGATCGGATTTCCATCCGGACCGCAGACCGCGATCACCGCTTTCTTGCCACGACGCGCTGCTTCCTGTTCGATTTTGTCTATCAGGCGCTTTGCGCTGTCCAGAGTGATCCGTCCCTGGATTCCCATTCGTTTGAGAACTTCCTGGATCACTGCCTCGCTTGTCGCCGGAGTCTGTACTGCTGCCACTGGTTCTGCCTCTTTTCCACCGGAAGGTCTGCTTTCTTCCTGGTTTTGTACCGGCTGCTCTGTGGTTTCTGTATATCTGGCCATGATATACAGATAATCACTCAGACGGTTCATGTATTTCTTTGCGCCGTTGTCTGCTCCGAATTTCACACTGACAGCTGCCAGATCACGCTCCGCTCTCCTTGCAACTGCCCTTGCGATATCCAGTTCTGCTGACAGACGGCTGCTGCCCGGAAGGATATTTTCTTCCTTCGGGCAGCTGAACAGGCCATCCAGACGATCGATCTCGTCTTCAAGCTGTCCTGTCTGATCATCTTCTGTCCTGAACTCTCTGTTAAAAGGATCTGCCACGCCTGATACGATCGTATTCAGATTCTTCTGGATATCCTCAAGAAAGTGGATATCCTCAGCTTTATCCATCATGGTCTTGATAAGTCCAAGATGACTGGTCAGCTCATCAATCGTTCCTACCAGTTGAATACGGTCATCTGACTTGGAGACATTTTTTGTACGGACAAGGTTCGTAGTCCCCTTGTCACCGTTTGTTGTATAAATGCTCATCTCGGCATCTCCCATGTCATTTTTGATTTAGAAGGACCAAAGTTTGGTGTAGATCTTGATGATATCTTCTTTGGTCGGTGTTCGTGGGTTCGTTGGTGTGCAGGCATCCGCAAGTGCCGCCTCAGCCATCTTATCCACTGCTGCAAAATATGCATCTGGAGTGATGGTACCAAGCTCCTGGATAGTCATCGGAATATTCATTTCCTTCTGCATGAACTGGATCCAGTTCACAAGAGAACGTACACTCATAACCTGGTTGTAATTGCTCAGTCCCAGGATGTGTGCAACTAACGCATATCGTTCTACTGCAGGAAGATATGTCTTCTGGCTTCTGCTTCTCTTGTTGATGTTCGCATTGAATTCCACAATGTGAGGAAGGAGCATCGCGTTTGCTCTTCCGTGAGGAATATGGAACATCGCACCAAGCTGATGGGCCATGCTGTGTGTGATACCAAGTCCCGCTGTGTTAAAGGAAAGTCCTGCCAGACAGGAGGCCACGTGCATCTTCTGTCTTGCGTGCATATCACTTCCGTCGAGATATGCTCTGAGGAGGAATACTCCGCAGATTTCCATTGCTTTCTCTGCGAGTGCTGCTGAGAATTCGTTATGTCCGGTACTTACATAGGATTCCAGTGCATGTGTGAACACATCCATTCCTGTATCTGCTGTAATCGCCGGAGGTACGCTCTTAACAAGCTCTGCATCCAGAATCGCTTCATCAGCTGTCAGGCTGTCAGAAACCAGTGGGTATTTAACTTTTGCTTCGGTATCATTTACAACTGCAAAAGAAGTTACTTCTGATCCTGTTCCACTTGTGGTCGGAATTGCGATCAGTCCAACCTCGCCGTAATGGTTGATCTTCAGGGCAAACTCACGGATTGCCTTGGAAGAGTCAATTGCAGAACCACCGCCAACTGCGATGATTGCTTCCGGCTGATAGCTCAGGAATTTCTTAACTCCGTCTGCGATTTTGTCGACCGGTGCATCCGGTACAACGTTATGGAAAATATCATATTCCTTACCAGCTTTTTCCAGAGGTCTGGTAATCAGATCAATCATTTTGCTCTGCACTACAAATGGGTCTGTAATGATCAGAACTCTTTTGTATGGAATGTTCTCAAGACGTTCCAGTGCATTCTCTCCAAAATGAATCGCTGTTTTCATTTCAAAGGTCTTCATATCTGTTGCTCCCTTTCTATGGCTGCATGTCAGGATAGAGACATTTTACGCCTGCATCTTTGAAATAACCCATCCATTTGTCTGATGGTTTCCTGTCCGTTACAACCACATCTACATCCCGCAGTTTTCCTGCTACAGAAAAAGCGGTCTGATCAAATTTTGTGCTGTCTACAACCAGAATCTTCTCACGCCCTGATGCGATCATGGCTTTTTTTGTTGTGCCAAAGGATTCCTTTGATTCCATGATTCCCCACTCATGATCCAGTGCCTTGCAGGAGATAATGACCTTGTCTACATAATAGGACCGGATCGACTCCTCTGTTCTGGAGCCCAGGAATGCAAGATATCCTTCTTTCATGACACCTCCGGTTGAAATAATATTCCAGCCGGATACGTCAGAAAGTTCAAGAAGAATCTCCATGGAATTTGTGATTACAGTGAGACGCTCTTTCTCCTTAAGTGCTTTTGCTACAAAGACAGCTGTGGTACTTGCATCAAGAAAAATGTGGTCTCCCTCCTGCACCAGAGAGGCGGCAATCTCCGCCATTTTTTGTTTTCCGCTTACGTTCTGGTTTTTGCGGATATTGAAGGGCAAATCGATACTTACATCCTCGTTTATGACTGCACCGCCATAGCTTTTGATAGCAAGCCCTTCCTTTTCGAGCTTGTCAAGATCGCGGCGGATCGTTTCTTCTGAAACTTCGTAGAGCTGACTGAGTTCGCTTACTACGACCTTCTTTTCTGTCTGAAGTTTCTCCAGAATTAAATTCCGTCTTTCTAATGCCAGCATTTACTTTGCCCCCTTTTGAGAACATTTATTTTTTATAAAAGAGAATCCATCATTCGTTTATCCGGATGTGCAATGACAGATGAATCCAGGTACATACCTTTTTCTGCCACGAATTCTTTTGCTTTCTCGATGGAAGCTTCTACTGCTGAAACTTCTCCTGTAAGAAGCATGTAGGATTTTCCACACATACCTTTTGCGATACGAAGTTCGATAACGTCTACGATCGCAGTCTTGGCTGCCTGGTCTGCTGCTTCGATAATGGAAGCGGCATCATATGTCTCCAGAATTCCCAGAGCACTGATTCCTTCTACCTGTGTTGTTCCATACATTGCCGGGAAAAGGGATTCGTGCGGGTTACCAAGTACAAAGCTGTCGATACATTTGTCCTCATATGTGGTTACTGCTGCGTCAACAGCGGCTTTTACTGCACTTAAATCGCCTGTGATAATTGCAATATATTTTCCCGGACATACGGTCTGTGCCTCGACGATCTCTACATCAGAGGTCTTTACCATGGTATCTGCTGCTGTGATACCTGTGGCAGTCGTTTTAAATTCAATCATTCCGATTGCTTTACTCATGTTCTGCACGTCCTTTCTACTTTGCTGCGATTATGATATGGCGATCTGTTACTTCAGTTACTCTTCCTGAGATACTTGCATGGATGCTTACGCTTAATCCGTCAGCATGCTGCGCGATCATCTGTCCCTTTGTTACTGTGTCGCCTGTTTTCACAATTGCCTGTGCCGGTGCTCCGATATGCTGGCTCAGAAGGATCTTAACCTTGGATACCGGAACTACGTTCTCGTCCATCGGTGCGTCCTTGTCGTATTTTGTCAGTCCTAAACGGGCCATCAGACGTTCTTCCGGAACCTTGCGATATTCTCTTGAAGGTTTAACCGGTACCGGCTGAACTCCCTGAGGAGGTCTGATACCTGCTTTACGAAGTCCGCCCTTCATGTCTGCAAGAAGTGATCTTGGTGCAAGACTCTGCGGGCAGGCATACATTTCGCATACACCGCAGGAACTGCAGAATGCGGAATTGATGTATGGATTTACATCTCTGAAATCTCCGGCAGATGCTGCTCTCATAAAGCGTGCCGGGTCGATCGGGTGTCCGAGGTTATGTCTCGGGCAAAGGTCTGTACAGGTATTACACTGGCAGCAAATAGATGCTGCACGTTTTAAGTCGATTGCTGAAGTTCTTCTTTTCTTCATGACGATCTGATGATCGTGTGGAAGAACGAGAACTGCGTTTGTTGTTTTGGTCACCGGATCTGATCCGTTGCCAATGCGTCCCATCATCGGTCCGCCTACAAAATAAACAGGATCTTTTGTGGTAATGTCACCAGCCTGTGCTACTACTTCATCCAGTGTACAGCCCAGCGGAACCTTGACTGTTACAGGATGACCGACTTCTGCTACTACAGACACGTATTTCTCTGTTACAGGCTTCTGTGATGTCACTGCCTGATATACATTGTAGATCGTCTCTACGTTGAATACAATGACGCCCTGCTCAATCGGCAGTCCGCCAGGTCTGCAAACACGTCCTGTAGCTTCATAGATCAGCACAACTTCATCGCCCATCGGATACACTTCATCAAGAAGATGGATCTTCAGGCCGGGGAATTCCTCAATATGCTGCTGCAGTGCCTTGATCGTCTGAACATAGGATTTCTTGATTCCGATGATTGCCTGTGAAGCACCAACGGTTTCCATAACCATATGGAAAGTTTTCATGATCTCATATGCATGTTTTTCAAGTAACTGTCTGTGAAGTTTCAGCAATGGTTCACATTCTGCACAGTTCATAAGAATTGTGTCCGCCTTGTCAGTAAGCTTGGCGTATGTCGGGAAACCGGCTCCACCAGCGCCTACGACGCCACTGTCCTGTATAATTTTCTGTAAATCTTTGATTTCCATGGCGTTACTCCAATCCTGCACCATCATCGATGATTCCGACTATTGCGGCATCGATCGGTGCTGTTTCTTCACCGCAGCCAATCCTTGCTGCGCTTCCTTGTGCCACCAATACATACTCCCCGATTCCTGCTCCGATAATATCGATTGCGACAATCTGGGATAAGTCAGCTTTCATATGATGCACCGGCTCCACGATCATGAATTTCTGTCCTATTAATTTGTCACTCTTCCGCGTGGAAACCACGCTTCCAACTACTTTACCTACTATCATGTGTGTGCCTCCGCATTATTATATAATCCCCTAATGCCGGTGGCATACGCTACCGGCTGATCCAGGAGATTCGTATTTACTTTATGATGGTAACTGTATTGCCTGTGGCAATCTTTGCTGCATTCGCTTCATCTGTATCAATGTGCATTTCCAGTGTAAAGCTGTCGTCTACACGGATCGCAACATGATTGAAAATAGTTCCGCGCTCGTTATCTGCCTTGACAGAAACGATATCACCGTTCTTGACACCGGCTGCCTGTGCATCCTTAGGAGACATATGGATGTGACGCATAGCCACGATACATCCCTCTTTGAGATAGATGGCGCCCTTCGGTCCAACGATCGCGATCGGTGCACTTCCTGCAATGTCACCGGACATACGTACCGGAACATTCATTCCAAGTTTGATGGCATCTGTTGCTGATACCTCAACCTGTGTTGCACTGCGGACCGGTCCGAGTACACGGACGTTCTCGATCGCACGGAGTTTCAGACCAATAATCGTAACAGTTTCGTTTGATGCGAACTGTCCGCCCATCAGATCTTTCTTCTTGGTGAGCTGATATCCAGGTCCGAATAATGTCTCTACGTGCTCTTGTGTCAGGTGAACGTGTCTTGCGGAAACTCCGATCGGAACCATGAAGCCATTGCCTTTTTCTTCTGACTGATTGATGGCGTCAATGACCATCTTTGTGATCAGTTCGATATTCTTTGATTCCAAGATTACACCTGCTTTCTTCCGTTTTCAGGATCTTTGGTTATTTGATTGACGGAAGGATTTTTTCTACGTCTGTGTTTGGTCTCGGGATTACGTGTGTAGCAACGAGTTCTCCAAGTCTGGATGCTGCTGCGCTTCCGCTCTCTACTGCAGATTTAACAGCTCCTACGTCTCCACGTACCATAACTGTTACCAGTCCGGATCCGATCTTCTCTGTTCCTACAAGTGCAACGTTAGCTGCTTTGCACATCTGGTCTGCTGCTTCGATAGCTGCTGTAAGTCCTCTGGTTTCTACCATTCCTAATGCTTCCTGTGTCATGATCATATCCTCCTTATGGATAAATAAAAATTAATTCTGGTTACTGTTCACTTCGTTCACAGCAACTTGGTCAAAATGCATTCCAAATCACCTACGGTGATAGCATTTTGCCCTGCATGTCTCGGGATTTTGCCATATTCATGGCAAAACACCTCGCGGGATATTCCCTATAAACAGTAACTAATTGTCTGCTACTTCCTGTGTTTTCTTCTTCCATCGGCTCGCACTCAGCTCTACGAGTTTGACGATCTCCTCGTGCGGCCGTGCGATCACTGCATAACTTGCCGGTTTCTTAATCGCGCCTGCAACAGCGGCTTCAACTGCTTCGTTCACCGCTGATACATCGCCCTGTATGATAAGAGTTACCAGTCGTCCGCCCAGCTTACGTTCCCATGACGCCAGCTCAACGTCTGCAGTTTTGCACATAATGTCGAGCGCGTTGATTGCGGCAACAACACCTGTGATCTCAATAAAACCATATGCTTTATTCATGAGCGAACTCCTTTTGACTGATCTGTATGTATTCTGCTAAGATCAGATCTTTGGAAGAATTTTTTCTACGTCTGTGTGTGGTCTCGGGATTACGTGAGTAGCTACCAGCTCTCCAAGTCTGGATGCTGCTGCGCTTCCGCTCTCTACTGCTGCTTTGACAGCTCCTACATCACCACGTACCATAACTGTTACCAGTCCGGATCCGATCTTCTCAGTTCCTACCAGTGCAACTTCTGCTGCCTTTGTCATTGCATCGGCTGCCTCGATTGCAGCTGTCAGTCCTCTGGTCTCTACCATTCCTAAAGCTTCCTGTGCCATGATTTCTTCCTCCTGAATCATCTGTTTAATTAATTACTGTACCAGGATCTAAGCTGCGTCAGCTTTTATCCAGGGCGCTGATTTTCAGCATCTTGACCGTATCCTCTGTCGGATTCGGTATTACGTAGTGCTGCACTACACCAGTTCTCCGGTTTGCTTCTGCCATTCCTGCTTCCACAGCTGCGGTAACATCCTCAACGCTTCCACGGAATTTGATGCATACCAGAAGCGGTACTGGCAGGCTGTCAGCATTTGCAGGTTTGTTCTTGTCGAACACCTCCAGGCGGACATTGGCTGCCTTGCAACCTGCATCTGCCGCTACAAAGGCTGTTGCCAGCCCAAATACTTCCAAAATTCCTACAGCTTCTGCCATTTTGCTTCTCCTTTATTTCCGGATTATTTATTAATGATCGCGATCTTAAGACCTGTCATTGCAAGGTTTGTCTGATGTGCCTCATTGATCTGCTCAAGCGGGAATCTGTCTGTGATAAGATCAGACATCGGAAGTCCGATAGCTTTTGCTCTCTTGAGGAAATCAAATGTTGTTGCATAATCTCTCAGTGTGTATACCCAGGAACCAACCAGGTTGATTTCTTTGGAACACAGATCGAAGTGCGGGTTGATTGTTGCATCTCCACCATTGATGAAGAAACCAAGCTCGCAAAGTCCACCGCCGTTGCGGATGAATTTGTAGATGTTTGCATGAGCGTGCGGGTTTCCTGTACACTGGAATGCAAAATCTGCAAGATGTCCGCCCTGAGCTTCTTTAACAGCTTCTGTAAGAGCTTCAATGCCTTTGTACTGTGTAAAGTCAACGGATACTTCAGCACCCATCTTCTTAGCGAAATCAAGACGTTTTGCATTTCCGTCTACTGCACAGATGTTTTCGATACCCATGGTACGAAGGATAGCGATACAGATAAGACCGATCGGTCCACATCCCTGAACAACAACTCTTGAGTTGAATTTAAGGATTCCTGTTGTTTTTGCTCTTTCTACTGCATGGATAAGTACTGCACATGGCTCGATCAGGATACGGGAATCCAGATCCAGATCACTTACGTTGAAGAATGTAGATCCAAAAGATCCTCCTCTGATCAGGATGTAATCAGAGAACCATCCGTTAAGATGTACATCATCATCCGGAAGAAGTCCGTATACATCTGCTCCACCAACATTTTTCTTGTTGAGGTCGAACATTGTGATTTCCGGATCATCCTTGAAGATCATACATGTAACAACTTTATCGCCGACTTTAACTGGTTTTCCAGCTGTATCAACTTTAACGTTTTTACCCATTTTTACGATCTCACCAGTTCCCTCATGTCCAAGAGCTACAGGGATCAGACCGAATGGGTCTCTCTTGAATTCGTGTGCGTCAGTTCCGCAGATACCACATCCTTCTACTTTAACAAGGATATCGTCATCTCCAACTTCCGGCATCGGGAATTCTTTGATTTCATAGTGTTCCAGAGCTGTCAGCATTGCAACATGAGCTGTTTTCGGGATTACCGGATCAGCTGTCGGTGCTGCCGGAGCCTGAGCTGCCGGTGCTGCTGTCTGAGCCGGTGCATTTCCGGTCATTCCGGAAAGAACCTGTTTTACGATTTCTTCAATATTTACGTTATTCATATCCATTTTAATATTTCCTCCTGATTAGCGAATGCAAAGGCTGTCTGACATTACGCAGCGTCTTCTCTTGGTAAAGGTGCTTGCACTTGTAAGACCTTCTCCTGTACGGCTTGCGATTGTGAATGTACAGTAACCTTCTCCACCGAATCCAAGTGCAGAATAGGACGGGCCGTTCTTAACAAGGATTGCTGTGTCGATTGCTTTCGCATATTTGGTAATGTTATCAACATTCTTGGAATGGATGTGTGCTGAGTGACGGTTGCCATGTTCAAGCCATACAGCCTGTTCTACAGCATCATCAAAATCTTTGGCTCTTACAATACCAAGGATTGGCATCATAAGCTCTGTTGTGATAAGCGGATGTTCCTTCGGTCCTTCGAAGATGATGCAGCGGATATTTGCCGGTGCGTTTACTCCGATCATGGAAAGAAGGGTCTTTGCATCACGACCTACACATTTACGGTTCAGTTTACCGCCTGCCAGAACAACTTCTGTTAATTTGTCCTGTTCTTCTTTGGAAGCCAGGTAGCAGTCGTTTTCTGTCAGCATGTAGTGCATCAGTTCATCTACTACAGAAGATACTGCAACAACTTCCTTCTCTGCGATACATGGAAGGTTGTTATCAAATGTACATCCGTTTACGATGTCCTGTGCCGCCTTACGGATATCAGCTGTTTCATCAACAACTGCCGGCGGGTTTCCTGCTCCGGCTCCGATTCCTCTCTTACCGGAAGAAAGAACTGCGGTTACAACGCCAGGGCCGCCTGTTGCTGCGATCAGCGGGATATCTTTATGTTTCATCATGATATTGCTTGTTTCAAGGGTAGGCTTCTCAACTGTTACTGCAATGTTGTCCGGTCCGCCTGCTTCAAGAGAAGCTTCGTTTACCAGGTTGATTGCAAAGATAGAAGTCTTGATAGCAGCCGGATGCGGGTTGAATACTACTGTATTTCCGCCAGCCAGCATACCGATTGTATTGCAGAGTACTGTTTCACTTGGGTTGGTACATGGTGTGATCGCACCGATTACACCGAATGGTCCCATTTCGATCAGTGTCAGTCCTCTGTCTCCTGACCATGCAGTTGTTGTGATGTCCTCTGTACCAGGTGTCTTGTCTGCTACCAGATGATGTTTGAGGATTTTGTCTCCCACATTACCCATTCCGGTTTCGTCAACGCCCATACGAGCCAGAACTTCTGCATTTTCTTTGATTTTCTTACGGATGCAGGTGATGATTTTTTCTCTCTGATCCATGGACATTTTCTTAACGATCAGTTCTGCTTTCTTGGCAGCTTCGATCGCATCGTTCATTTCTTTGAAAACGCCATGTTTTCCTGTCGGAGCATCTGCAATCTGCATTTTTGCCATTACTTCCTGTACAATATCCTGTACCATGCTCTCACTAATTGGCATGAGATTGTCCTCCTTTAATGTCTACCGGTTATCTGACCGTAAATTATTTCAGGCCAAGCTGTGCCATAACCTGTTTTGTGATGTTTGCAACCAGTTCTGCGTCTGCGTTAGCTGCCGGTGCTGCTGTAGTAGTTTCTGCTGCCGGTGCTGCTCCGCCTACGAAATCATACTGATATCCTGGGAACTGTTTGTATTCTTCGTTGTGGCATGCTCCACCGCAGTTGTGGCAGTTTACGCCGTCTTTGTTCTGGCAGAGGTTTGCAGGATGTTTACCAGGCATACCGAATTTACGACGGATCTCATACAGTTTCTTGATGTTTTCTTTGTCGAATTCCTTCGGTCCGCCAAGGAGTTTGCTCTGATACAGAAGCTGTGCGTAGAATTCTACGGATTCCATCTTCATGTATGCAGCGTTCAGGTCTGTGCTCCATGTAAGAGCTCCGTGGTTCTCAAGAAGAACTGCGTCGAAGTATGGCAGATATTTCTCAAGGTTGTCCGGAATCTCCATTGTGGAAGGTGTACCGTACTCAGCGATCGGAACGCATCCAAGAGCGATAACAGCTTCTGGCATAATCGGCTGTGTAAGCGGGATACCAGCGATAGCGAAGGATGTTGCATAGATCGGATGAGCATGTACAACAGATCCTACGTCTGGTCTCTTCTGATATACTCTCATGTGCATTTTAATCTCAGAAGATGGTTTGAATCCCGGGTTAGCCTGGATTACGTTACCCTGAGCATCTACTTTACAGATGAACTCTGGTGTCATGAATCCTTTGGATACACCTGTTGGTGTGCAGAGGAATTCGTTGTCATTCAGTTTTACGGAAATGTTTCCGTCGTTTGCTGCAACCATGTTACGGTTGTAGATACGTCTTCCGATGTCACAGATCTGTTTTTTGATTTCAAATTCGTTTACCATGCTTATTTTCCTCCTAAAGCAGTGTGGCTTGCCGTACCCTGGAGGCGATTAGGATAACCCTCAGGGCATAGCTTGGGTTTTGTTTTATTTCTAAGAAGATTTTACTCCTTATAACCTGGATTGTCAAGAAATTATCGTTGTTTTATGTTGTTTTTATTGTTTCTCGAATGTTGTTTTTGTTGTTTTTCGCAACATAACTTTATTGTCCTCAGCCGCCGATCTGAACGTGCAGGGAGCTTACTGCCTCTGCCGCTCTCTTGAGGGTATTCATCTCCTCTGCGGTCGGTGGAAGGATGCCATCCATCAGATATTCTCTGCCAAGTCCGGTGTACTTATCCTGTCCGAGACGGTGATACGGAAGCAGGTGAAGCTGCTCTACTCCGGGCAGGGTATTCGCAAAGGATGCGATTCCCTGGATCTCCTCTACCGTCGCATTGAACGTCGGAATAACCGGAACTCGGATGATCAGCTTGCATTTGCCGGAAAGTGCAACCTTACGGGCATTTTCCATCATCAGATCATTCGGGCGACCAGTGAATTCCTTATGTTTTGCCGGATTGGTATGCTTCATATCCATCAGATACAGATCAAGATATGGAAGGATTTCCTCGATCACCTCAAACGGTGCACATGCCATGCTCTCCAGGGCGGTGTTGATTCCCCGCTCCTTGGCAGCTCTGAGAAGGTCTCTCGCGAACTCCGGCTGGCAGAGGCTCTCACCTCCGGAGAGGGTCAGGCCGCCGCCGGAACGCCGGTAGTACGGGCGATCCTGTTCAACCACCTGGATCATCTCTTCTACTGTAACATCTCTGCCGATCACCTTGTCCTCACCGAGGACTTTCATGGTCTGGATCTTGTATTCCTGTGATTCCGGATTACAGCACCAGCGGCAGCGGAGCACGCAGCCCTTCAGAAAGACGATCGTACGGATCCCCGGGCCATCGTGGATCGAATATCTCTGGATATCAAAAATACGACCTTTTGTCTGTAAATAATCCATAATATCTTCCTTTTAGAAGCCCTGCTCTGTTCTTCTGATTATATCATCCTGAAGAGAACGGGAAAGTGTTGTAAACAGTGCACTGTAGCCTGCAACACGTACAACCAGATGAGAATATTTCTCCGGATGTTTCTGCGCGTCGAGAAGAGTCTCACGGTCAACAACGTTGAACTGCATATGCATTCCCTTCTGATCAAAGAAGGTCTGGATCAGGGAAACAAACTTCTCCAGTCCTTCCCTTCCTGCCAGTGCTGACGGATGGAATTTCTGGTTGAACAGTGTTCCGTTGGATACGATGAAGTGATCCAGTCTGGAAACGGAAGTTGCTGCCGCTGTCGGTCCCTTGACATCCTTGCCTGCGGATGGAGAAACGCCATCTGCAACCGGTGTATGTGCATAACGGCCATCCGGTGTTGCACCTGTCTGTCCACCAAGCGGTACGTTTGCTGATACCGGATAAAGACCTGCCTGATACTGTCCTCCACGTGGATTGTGGTATTTCTGCATCGGGCGTGTGTATGTATAAGCTACGTCTCTTGCAAAATAGTCAACATCGTCGATCGCATTTCCGTATTTCGGAACTTCGTCGATCATGTGATGGATCTCTGTGAATCTGCGAAGCTGCTCCTCTGTAGGTTTCAGTCTCATGACTGTTGTAAAGACTGCTTTGGCTGTGTCTTCTGTGACATTCATGCCGCCGTCCTGCATTCCCTTGAGGATCATCTCGGAGATATCTTTGACTGACTGCTCATCAAGTCCTTTGTCATAGTTCCATGCAAGAGCTTCTTTGTATTCTTCCATGGAAACTTTCTTGTCTTCGTATACAAGTTTGCGGATCGCATACAGGGAATCTGCCATATTTGCGATACCGAAGCCCTGCGGTCCTGTGAAGTTGTAGATCGCGCCGCCTTCCTGAACGGAAATTCCTCTGCTGATGCAGTCATCTACCATACAGGATTCAAATGGAAGCGGTACACGTTCTGCGTGTGCAACGTCGATCGCATTATCTGCATTTACAAGAAGGGAAATACAGTATTCCATCTGTTTCTTGTATGCGTCATAAAATTCCTCGAAGGTTGTCATCTTGGTGACATCGCCTGTCTGGATACCAACAAGCTCGCCCTTGTCCATACCATTGGAGAATACGAGTTCCAGCGGGCGGCACATATTGAAGAATGCTGCGTCATGCCATCCATCTGTCTTGCCGGCTTTCTGCGGTTCTACACATCCGATGATGTTGTATTCTCTGGCATCTGCAAGAGTCAGTCCTCTGTTCAGAAGTGCCGGGATGATAACTTCATCATTATAGTAGGCCGGAAGTCCGATACCTGTTCTTGTAAGCTCGGCTGCCTTGATCAGCAGTTCGTGCGGGGAGCCATTCCATACACGGATGGAAAGGGAAGGCATCGGCAGGTGTACATGCATAGATGCAAGGATACACATAACAGAAAGGTCATTGGTAACATCATTTCCGTCCTTGTCCTGACCACCGACGATCAGGTTCTGGAAAAGGCTGTATCCTGCAAATCCCTCTGCAGAAGCTGCATCACGGACTTTGTTGAGGTCATTCAGTTTGACCCAGATACAGTCAAGAAGTTCCTGTGCGGATTCTCTGGTGATGATGCCCTTGTCAAGATCTGCCTTATAATAAGGATACATATACTGGTCAAAACGTCCAGGGGAAATGGAATGTCCGCTGGATTCAACCTGAAGGAGCTGCTGTACAAACCAGAAGGACTGGCATGCTTCATAGAAGCTTGTTGCTCCATTTGCCGGAACACGGCTGCAGTTCTGTGAGATCTGCAGAAGTTCCTGTTTACGTACAGGATCGGTACACTCTGCTGCCATCTGGGACGCAAGCTCTGCATAACGCTCTGCGTATTCGATGACTGCCTGGCAGGAAAGGATGACTGCCTTAAGAAAATGTGATTTCTTGACGTAATTGCCGTCTCCAACCTGACATCTGTCGAGTTCTGCCTGTGCTTTGTCGATGATTCCCTTGTAACCGATTGCAAGAACTTCTTCATATTTAACAGTTACATGTCCGACACCGTTGTAAAAATAGTTGCCTGGTGTAAAAATATTGTGTTCGATTGCTCTGATTGCTTCCGGCGCCATGTAGGAGGTTGCAAGTTCGCTGGAGGTTTTGCCCTTCCAGTATTTATGTACTTCTCTTAACTCCTGCTTGGTCTCCTCAGCAATGTAAAACGGGTCTGCGCTCCTCGTTTCAACCGTATCCAGTTCATCCTCCAGCCACTGGTAGGAAAATTCCGGGAAAGTCTGACATCCTCGCGGTGCGATCGTGCTGCTTCCAACAATCAGTTCGTTGTCACGGATGATGATCGGGATATTACGGAGAATGTGGGCAAAAGCTTCTGCACGTCTGGTGATCGTAGGCTGTCCCTCTGTGGCCTTGTACGATTCTGTGATAAGCTTCGCCCTTGCAGATTCGATAACCGGCATGTGGGCATAAAGTGCCTCAACCAGTTTCGGAATTCTGGATGACTTTGGAATATCTGTGGTATTAAACATCTCCACACTTCTCCTTTCTTATGGTGTCTCAAACGCCATATCTCATATGTATCAGCGGATGTGCCACTGGCACCTTCAAAAGGCACTATGACGCCACGATTCATATAGAATCATTATACTCTATCCACCCTCACATGTCAACGGAATCCAACAGTATTTATCGGTTTTTTGTGCGGGTTTTGTTGTGGTTTTTGTTTGTTTTGTGTTGGTTTTTATTTGGAATTTGATTTTTGAGTTGACTTTTGGATTTTGAACTGCCATACTGAAGTCAGTATAGTTTTTGTTGCTGTAAATGAAGTTGGCAGTGACAATTTTTTCTGATCAGAGGAGGAGAGAAAATGTATCTTTCTGATGTACATACACATTCAATCGCAAGCGGGCACGGAACGACCTGTACTGTTTCTGATATGGCAAAAGCGGCTTCAAAGAAGGGCCTTAAACTGCTCGGGATCACAGACCATGGACCTGGCACACTTGCCGCAGGAACTTCTTCTTATTTCAGAAGTCTTTCTTATTCTCCCAAGAAACGCTTTGGGATTGAATTATTGTTTGGAGTTGAACTAAATATCCTTGATGTTGATGGACATGTAGATTTGAATGATGAACTTCTTGACAAACTGGATTACGCGATTGCGAGCATGCACGCGCAAAATTATAAGAGTGGTTCTGTAAAAGAAAATACAAGTGCTTACCTGAACGCTATGAAGCATCCCTGCGTCAAAATCCTCGGACATTGCGATAATCCGCATTTCCCGGCAGATTATGAGACACTTGCAGTCGCAGCAAAAGAATTCGGAGTGATCTTTGAAATCAACGAAGCCTCCCTCGCCCCCTACGGCTACCGAGGAGACACCCGAACCAACAACCGCGAGATCCTGCGCTGCTGCCGCAAGTACAACATCCCGATCGTCCTCTCCAGCGACAGCCACGGCACAGAACACATCGGAGACTTCACCTGCGCCGCCGAATTCGTGCATGAAGAAATGTTCCCGGAGGAACTGATCTTGAATAATCAGATTCCAAGGTTGAAAATGATATTAGAAGAGAGATAATGAGTCTCCCACACACCGGTCCCTAATCTGCCGCCCTACGGGCGGCGTT
>NZ_FR886773.1:46502-51720 GCF_000436615.1 Blautia sp. CAG:237 | reverse complement strand
GCCCTACGGGCGGCGTTCAGGGGCCACACCCCGGTGAGCGAATGTCAGCCGTACAGGAGGTGTTTCTCCGTAGGCGTCCCCATTCCTCACCTACCCCATCTTCTTCATCAACTCCACCAACTCCGCATACTTCCCAGTCACATACCCATAATTCTTCCTCTTATGCGGCAGCTGACAATCCGTGCAGTCCTTAAATCCCTTATCCGTAAACTTAAAATTCCCGCCACATTTATCACCCAGTGCATACAACGGGCAATAACAAAACAGACAATTAAAGTTCTCCGGGTCTGCCCCTTTATGGCATGGAAAATATTCACACTCCTTATTGCTGAAATAGGAATAATGTTTCCCTTCCCAATACGGTTTCTCCATAATATTCACCTCCATCCCCTTTTCATCCTATTATATCCTATAAGAAGATATAAAAAAAGCAGCTATGACCAATGTCATGCTGTCATTCAAACATTCTTATAGAGGATTTGCGATGCTGCTCCGGGGTAGACAATGAATCCGTTCAAATATGCGGAGGGAACGAATGCATCCGAAGCAGTATCGCCTGCCATTTAATCATACCCTTAATGGGTTACCATGCTCTGCGGCGGCCACCGCAATTACAAGCATGAGGTATAATTCATACGAACAGGCGAATTCCATAAAAAAATGCCTGCTTCCAATAAGCAGACAACACTCTGGGACTGCGGATATCCCTAAGTTGGTTGTTACACTTTACACGGAAGTTTAACCTCGCCATACAAAGCAGGTTTCCTGACTTCAGGATCATCGCTTGCCTTCCCCTTCTCATACTATGTACAATGGGATAATGAAGGTTCGCTCCTCTGTTACAGTGACCGGATCGCTCAGGACTCTCACCTGATTCCCTCTTCTGACTGCTACGCGGACACAGCCAGCACTTCATATGTTCAATATGGAATTATACTGACATTATAATAGCATACCCTTTGGTCATTGTCAATAGTATCTGATACTTTTTTCACAAATTCATAAGTAAAAAGTTATAATCTCTTTTCACATCCGTTTTTTCTCTGTGTTGCATTTTTTCTGCGTGTGTCCTATACTGAATTATATTTTCCGGTCCTGCATGACCACTACGTAGTTATCACCAAAAGGAGGATTTTTTATGATTCAGGATATCGCACCGCATACTTATCACAATGAATATAAACCAGTCACACCGGATGGCAACAGCATCATTCTCGCTTACGAAAATGGAAAGTGTTTCTTCCATAAAAAAGAAGATGACGTTTCCATCTCTCTTCCACGTTTTCGCGAACTGGAAGGAAATGTAAGTGATCTGTACGAAAATTATATCTATCTTTTTTCCATTGATCAGGAACGTTTTTATCTGATCCCGGGACTTGATACATCCCTGCTGCCGGGCTATGAATTCCATGAAACAAGAGAGCTTCGTTATGTCCAGCCACAGTATCTTGCTTTCGCCACAGTCACTGGATATCAGCTCTGGTTCTGGTACAAAAATCGGCGTTTCTGCGGATGCTGTGGAAAACCAATGAAGCATGACACAAAAGAGCGTATGATGTACTGCCCTTCCTGCGGCCGTCGGGAATACCCGGTACTTATGCCGGCTGTCATCGTCGGCATCACAAACGGTGACAAGATCATTTGTTCCAAATATGAAGGCCGGAGTTTTAAACAATATGCTCTGATCGCCGGATTTGCAGAAATTGGGGAAACCATTGAAGAGACCGTCCAGCGTGAGGTCATGGAAGAGGTCGGCCTTAAAGTCAAAAATCTTCGTTATTACAAGAGCCAGCCATGGTCCTTCTCCGGCACTTTACTTTTCGGATTTTTCTGTGATGTAGACGGAGAGGATACTCTCACGGTGGATCACGAAGAGCTTTCCATAGCACAGTGGTTTGAGCGTGATCAAATTATCGGTCAGGACAACAACAGCAGTCTTACTAACGAGATGATGATGGTATTTGCTGCTGGAAAAGAACCAAAATAAAGAATAGACAAACGTGGTATCTGTTTTTACAAGCAGACACCACGTCCAGACTATCGCATTATACTCATCATGCAGATCTGCACTTTACAATTCTTTTATCCGCTTCATTTCAAATATTTTGTTATATAGTATATATATTTCGTAAATTTATCTTTATTTTTCAGTATCAAAGACATATCTTTTTCATCCCGCACATGCTATAGTAACATCATCAAAGCTGTTCAGTTCCTCCAATCACCTTACACATTTGCGTTTACTGCCTGAGCAGCTTTTTCAAAAAAACATTCACATTACCAACAGGGGGTTTTGTTATGAAAGTTGTAGTTGCTGTTGATTCATTTAAAGGAAGCATGACTTCCATGGAAGCCGGCATGGCTGTCAAAGCCGGCGTTCTTGCCGCACATAAAGATGCAGAAGTGATCGTCAAACCACTGGCTGACGGCGGCGAGGGAACTACGGATGCCCTGATCGAAGGGCTGAATGGAGAACGTGTCGATGTCACAGTTACCGGACCTTATCATGAACCGGTCAACGCATATTATGGTTATCTCAAGGACACCAACACTGCTGTCATGGAGATGGCTTCTGCCGCCGGGATCACGATCTCCGAGCAGAAAGATCCTATGATCGCTACCACTTACGGTGTCGGTGAAATGATCCTTCACGCCATCAACAAGGGAATCCGCAATTTCATCATCGGAATCGGCGGCAGTGCTACCAATGACGGTGGGATCGGAATGCTTAAGGCTCTTGGATTTACTTTCCTTGACAAAGACGGTCAGGACACCGGCGAAGGCGGACAGGCGCTTGCCAAAGTGGCTTCCGTCAGACTTTCCGACAATGCTGAGCTTCTCTCCCAGTGTAATTTCAAGATCGCATGTGATGTCACAAACCCGCTCTGCGGCTTCCAGGGTGCCACTTACATCTATGGTCCGCAGAAAGGCGTTACTTCCGAAATGCTTCCGGTCCTCGATGCCGGAATGGAAAACTATGCAAAAGTTACCTCACAGACCATCGGAAAAGACAACATGAACGCATCCGGTGCAGGTGCCGCAGGCGGACTTGGTTTTGCATTCTTAAGCTACTTAAACGGAGAACTGACTCCTGGCATCCAGCTTATCCTGAATGCTGTCCATCTTGAGGACGAAATGAAAAACGCCGATGTTGTCGTAACCGGTGAGGGTCGTCTGGATCATCAGACCGCCATGGGAAAAGCTCCTGTAGGCGTCGCAAAACTCGGCAAAAAATATGGTGCAAAAACCGTCGCTTTTGCAGGAAGCGTCACAAAAGAAGCCGTTGCCTGCAACGAAGCCGGTATTGATGCATTTTTCCCGATCGTCCGTGGAATCTCCACCCTCAGTGAAGCCATGGATCCGGCTACTGCCAAAGCCAATATGGCTGCAGCGGTGGAACAGGTATTCCGTCTGCTTTAACTTTGTCCCTTTTCTCCCTTTGCCCGCTGGTCCCTCTCCCGTATGCCAGCGGGCTTTTTTGCGTATAAAACTGGTATTTTGGCGGCTGATTCGTTATAATATGAAGAACGGTTTTTTTACTATATAAAATAATGGGGTATTTTATCATGAAAAAAATAGCACTTATCACAGACGGCTGGAAACGTTACGTTACCTATGCCTGGGTAGAGGGATACCGCCGCTTTGCTTCCGTTCTCCGGCAGAACTGTCCTGTCGGTTCCATATGTATGCGCTATGGTGGCGACGAGTTTGTATGTGTCGTTCCTGATCTTGACATAAGAAAGCTTCATCAACTGGAACAAAATATCCAGCACGCTCTGGCTGAACTTTCTTCTGCCAGTCATTTCTCGTTTCCAATTGAAGCAAGCATTGGCAGTGTCATCGCTGACGATCCTGTATTCTCTCTCAATGACTATATCAATCTCGCCGACCAGAAAATGTACCAGACTAAAAAAGCCCACAAAGCAGCACGAGGAGCAACACCATGACACCTTACATCACCAGAGCACTCGCACAGCAGATCGTAGATACCGTCCGGGATCTGTGCGGACAGAACGTGAATTTCATTGACTGTTCCGGGACGATTTTTGCCAGCACAGATGCGACACGCATCGGGACCTTCCATGAAATCGGACAGCAGACGGCCGAGCGCGGTACTGTGATCGAAGTTCGGGAAAATGACCGTTTTACCGGCACACAGCAGGGTGTCAATCTTCCTGTCTACCATAATCACAAAATGATCGCCGTCATCGGTATCACCGGAAATCCCGATGAAGTACGCAAATATGCCAAACTGGCTGAACGGATCACCCGGCTTTTGATCCGTGAGAAGGAACTGGACGCTTTTAACCGCACAGAATCTGACAAAAAAAGCTATATCCTGCGCGGGCTGATCGACCATGAGGATATCCACCCGGATTATCTCAGAGAAAATCTAACCCGGTGGAACATCAGTGAAAAAAAGTCCTGGCAGCTTCTTCGCCTGAAAATCCATTCTGACAATGGACCTGCACTCTCCGCTTCTCTGGACACTGCCATCTCCCGGCTTTTTCAGAAGCTTGACAATCAGCTTTTTACTTTTGTGTACCCGGATGAGTATCTTGCTGTCATCGAAGACAAGGTTTTCCACCGGCAAAGACAAATTCTGCTGGATTTCGCACAGAAATATGAAGGCACTCTGTGCATAGCTGTGGGAAACCCGTCCTCAATCCATGAAATCGCAGATTCTGCTTTTTCTGCCGAGATTGCACTGAAATCCATACCTGCCGGATCTAACTATGCAGAGGCTTCCTCTCTGGATCTGGAACTGATCCTCGCCTCCATAAATTCCCGTAACAAAAAAGCCTTCCTGGAGAAAACCCTCGATAAGCTTTCTCCGGAAGACCTTGAATTACTTCGTATTTACTTTTCCTGTGACATGTCCCTCAAAAAGACCTGCGAGGAAACGTATCTGCATAAGAATACGATCCAGTATCGGCTCAATCATATCCATAAGAAATGCGGATACAACCCGCGGGAGTTTCAGGATGCTGTGCGGCTGTATCTGGCACTGAAGATGTAACAATTCTATGCCAGCTGACTGATCAGTTCAAGAATTCTGCCTGCACAGGAACGGATTTCTTCTTCTGTAAGATCTCCGTTTCTGTATGCTTCGCGAATACTTTCGGCATCTTCTGCATTTCCAGGCATGATGATGTCATTTCCTGCTGCAGCACATTTCCATGCAACACTTCCATCTTCCGGTACAGTTGTATTCCAG
>NZ_FR886773.1:29708-46428 GCF_000436615.1 Blautia sp. CAG:237 | reverse complement strand
ACAATTCTGGTACACAGATCTTTGCTGTTCGCCGCATGCACTCCATTGACAAGATTGTAAGAAGACATGATTGCTGCCGGCTGACCCTCTTTCACTGCAATTTCAAATCCACGAAGATAAATTTCTCTGAGTGTCCTCTCTGAAATCTTTACATCCACCCCCATACGGTTGTCTTCCTGATTATTACATGCAAAATGCTTAATTGTAACACCGCATCCCTTACGGCACTGCACACCTTTTGTTACAGATGCTGCCAGCGTTCCTGAGAGGAACGGATCTTCTGAATAATACTCAAAATTTCGTCCACAAAGAGGATTTCTGTGGATATTCAGACCCGGTGCCAGCCACAGATTGACGTGAAATGCTTCCATCTCAAGTGCAACCGCTTCTCCAAATCTCTGCATCAGATCTCTGTTCCAGGTCTGAGCCATTACAGTTCCTACCGGGAATGCAGTGCAGTACTGATAATACTGGTCAGCACCCTCATGCTCTTCTCTGTCTACCAGGAAACCATTCTCCAGTGCCCCCAGTACACCAATTCCATAAACGGTATCTGTTGCCCTGTCCACTTCATAGTGCTGCTGCAATCGGATACCTGCCGGCCCGTCTGCCATGATCAGCGATGGAACACCATACTTGTCAAGAAGTCCTTCTGTTGTCTCACCTGCGGTTCCCGGAACGCGGATTCCTGCTGCCCCCAGAGTACTTGTTGTTTCTGCAATATTTCCGTAGAGAAGAGGAATCAGATCTTCTGCCATCTGTTCCGTGGCATAAGCTGATCTGTATATTTTTTTCTCTTCTGGATGCGGTGTAAAAACAATACAATGGCTGTTATCTGCCGTTGTTTTTCTGCATTCGTACGTTTTCCACAGTTCTTCTTCTATCTCTGCTGTGTTTTCCAGGACACAGGTATCCTCCAACGATACACTTTGCTCTACTTTCACAGTGCTACTGTATTCGAGAGATACAGAACTGTTTCCGGTCCAGATACCATAGGTTCCTTTTTCTACGATCCACTGATGTTTTTCCTCAGAAAAATATGCCAGTTCTTTCTGTCCAACTGTGATCTTCAATGTTTCAGCTTCTCCCGGCTGCAAAAGCTTTGTTTTTGCATACCCAACGAGACGGCGATATTCTTTCTTTACCTCTGTCTGAGGAAGAGATGCATAAATCTGCACAACTTCTTTTCCTGCATAAGTATCTCCGATATTAGTAACTTTCATTTCAACTGTAAGTTCTTTCTCCGAAGTCTCAATCCCTTTGAATTCTATTTTAAACTCTGTATAGGACAGTCCGAATCCAAACGGAAACAGTGGCTTTTTGCCAAAGCTGTCAAAATAACGGTATCCGACAAAAATCCCTTCTTTGTACTCTTCAGTATCCAGATTTCCATTCAGATAACTGTAATCCTCTGCAAAAGGGCAGTCTTCATATCTTCTCGCCCAGGTTGTCGTCAGTTTCGCACTTGGTACACAGTTTCCCAGCAGGATGTCTGCAACCGCATATCCACTCTCCTGCCCCGGCTGGGAAATATTAAGGATTGCCTTTATGTTCTCTGTATTTTCCAGAATGTCAGTCAGTTCGATCGGACCACCCGCATTCAGAAGCAGGATGACCGGAATCTTTTTTTCATTCAGGAAAAAAAGATCTGCTGCTTCTCTTTCACTCAGATAATAGTCTCCTTTTACCCTGCGGCGGTCTTTGCCCTCTCCGGAAATACGGCTGAGCACATACACAGCTGCTTTTGCATCTGCGATATCCTTTGCTTCAACAGCCCGTCCTTCCGGAAGAATAAAAGGGTTGCTTGCGTATGCATCAAATGGATTATCTACGTGCTTTGCATCCTCAAGGATTTTTTCTTTCCAGACATTTCGTGCGTTTTTATAACGTTCTTCATAATCCTCCAGCCAGTCCTCGCTGGTAATAGTCACACCTGCTTCTTTCATTCCCTGATAAATGGAAATATTTTCTCTGTTATTTACATCACCGGAACCAATTCCGCCTTTAATAGTCTTTTCTGCCCCACTTCCAAGCAGTGCAATAGCTGAAACTGTGGAAAGAGGAAGTACTCCTTCGTTTTTCAGAAGTACAATACCTTCCACCGCCGCTTCTCTTGCCAGAGTCCGGTGTCTGATTTCAAGTTCAGACAGACTCTGATCCATACTTCCACTGTGTCCCCATACATCTTTCATATATAATCCTCCTGCTAACGTTTGAATTTATTTTATACAACAAAAGAACGACAGCATTCTTTATCCTTTATGCAAGAATATCCTGCCGCGTTCTTCTGATTGATGATAACTTTTATTTTTTACTCTTTTACGCCACCCAGCGTAACACCTGCGATGATATATTTTGACAGAAGCAGATAAACAATAATGATCGGTACGATAGCAACAGTGATCATCATGTAAATCTTACCCATATCAAAGTTCATGTAATCAGCACCTCGTAATGTTGCAATCAGGATCGGAACCGTCATCTTGTTCTTGGACTGGATAACCAATGCCGGTACGAAGTAGTTGTTCCATGATCCAACAAAGGTAAAGATTGCCTGAACTGCGATCGCCGGTTTCATGATTGGAAGTACAATACGGTTGAATGTATGGAACTCTCCAGATCCGTCAATTCTGGCAGCTTCCACCAGTGACAGCGGAAGAGAAGATTGTAAATAACTGTACATAAAGTAAAATACTGCCGGTGAAGCAATGGACGGAATAATCAGCGGAAGAAGTGAATCATACATTCCCATCTTTGTGATCAATCTCAGGAATCCCATTGCAGTTACCTGTGTCGGCATAACAAGGATTGCCATGATGAAAGTAAAAGCAACTTTCTTTCCCTTGAAATCATAAGCATAAATGCCATATGCAGTCAGGGAAGAAAAGTATGTACATAATGCTGCAGAGCATCCGGACACGATCACACTGTTAATGATTCCTCTGAACATTGGAAAGCTTCCATCATTTGCCACACTTTTCAGGTTATCCAGAAAATGTTTACCCGGAATGATAGAAAAGCCTTTCTGCAGTTCTGCATGTGAATGCGTTGCATTGATAAGCAGAATCGCAAAGAAAAACAGACACATAAAAGATAAGAGAATGAGTACAATATGTGCGAAAATGCTCATCACACGTTTTCCTGAATTTGTTTTCATGATCTTGCTCTTCTCCTTTCTTCTTTTGCACGTTTCTTAGCTGCCTTTTTTGAACCATCTGGATCATTGTCATTGGTCATTCTGTAAACAAAGAAGCAGAGGATACCACTGATGATGAACAGGTAAACAGATAATGCACCTGCCATTCCATAATTCTTGCTCTTCAGATGACTGTTCAGGAACATGATCAGTGTCATGGATGTTCTGTCCGGGTTACCCTGTCCGTTTGTCAGGATCTGAGGAACATCAAACATCTGAAGACCACCGATGATAGATGTGATCAGTGTGTATGCAAGGATCGGACGGATCATTGGCAGTGTAATATAGAAAAATCTCTGAATTCCATTGCATCCATCCAGATCAGCAGCCTCATAGACCTCCACACTTACACCCATAACTGCCGCCATCAGCATGATCGTTGTATTTCCAAACCACATCATAAAGTTCATAAATCCAATCAGTCCTCTTGTTCCCAGAACAGAACCCAGGAAATCAATCGGTGCTTTCAGAACACCCAGAGACAGCAGAATAGAGTTGACCGGACCATTGGTAGAGAACATCGTAAAGAATAATAAGGCAAATGCAGACGCCATGATCAGGTTCGGCAGATAAATAACTACTTTAAAGAACTGTTTGCCGTGGATCTTCATTCGAAGATCTGTAAACCAGCAGGCAAGTACAAGTGCAACCACGATCTGCGGAACAAAACCGATCAGCCACAGGATCAATGTGTTTTTTCCATACAGGAACATATCTGATTTCAAAAGACTGATGTAGTTTTTCATGCCGACAAAATTCGGACCTACTACCTTGATACCCGAACGATAATATTCGAAAAAGCTGTATCTTACAGTATCGATCAAAGGAATAAGAGAAAATATCAGATACGCGATAAAAAATGGAAGAATAAATAACAAGCCCCATTTTCCGTAATCAATATTTTTTTTCTTTTTTTTCATAAATGCCTTTCCTTTCCAATAAACAGCAGGGCACTCTGTACCCTGCTGATCTGATCATTTATTCCGGCCACTGTACTTCTGTGATTTCCGGATAACGTTCCATGATTGCTGTTTCAAAGTTTGATTTTGCTTTGTCAAACTCAACATTTCCCTGGAAATAATCGCTGAAAGCATTCTGGATCAGCTCTACACAGCCCTGATCATAAGGGGAAAGCGGGGCAATTTTGATGTTTTCTGCAACCGGTGCAAAATATTCAAATGGATTCTGTCCACCGAGGAAATCAGAAGCGAATGCATCGTCAGAAGCAGCCTCCTGCATACCGGATTTTGTATTTGTAAAGTCAGCATAGTCTTTGGAAATCTTTAACAGGTTGTCTTTGTTTCCAGTCAGAGCAAGGATAATATCTTTTGCATGTTCCGTGTTGTCTGTTCCTGTTGCTACATGGATATAAGATCCGCCCCAGTTGTATTCCTGCGGTGGGTTTGTAACAGCCCAGGCACCGTCTTCGCCATCCCAGTTTGGTTTCAGGGTAAAGTCAATTCCCCATGCCGGGAACAGGAATGCGAATACTTTGGAGTCAGAGCTCATAGCTTTGTTCCAGTCATCGTTCCACTGACCTTTTACAGTTTTGTTCAGATATCCTGCATCCAGCCATTCTTTTGAATCACTTACCCAGTCCATGATCTTCTGGTCAACTTTGATCGTTGTGCTTCCTGGTTCTACCCAAGAATTTTCAATGCTGTTTCCATACAGACGGAATGTATCTGCATAAGAGGCAAATGTGTAGTATCCTTTTGCTTTCAGTTCTTCTGCTGTTGCTTTTGTTGTATCCCAGTCCTTTAATTTCTCGCCTACTGCTTCCGGATCATCTGTTCCAAATACATCTTTTGCGATGTCACGACGATATACCAGAGTTCCCGGGCAGCACTGCCATGTAGAACCTCTCTGTACTCCATCAGTGTCAGATGCTGTTGTTTTTGTAAAATCATACTGATCTGCAAGATCTTTGTCAGGATCAATTCCGAGGTCTTTAAGCGGAATTGCCACATCTGCATCTTTGTCTGTATATTTATTTACATAGTCTGTCTCTGACAGGAAAATATCTACTTTGTCATCGTCTGCCGCATCCGCCTGGTTCATCAATGCTTCATCCAGTTTTTGCTGGTAAACGCCATCCTGATTCGGGTTAATGACCCAGTGAATCTCTGTTCCATCTTTCAGTGTTGTAACTGTTCCATCCTTTGATGTAGATTCTACTTCCGGATATACAGCTTCCAATCTCTGACGAAATTCATCATTCCAGGAATAAATATTGATCACTTTTCCTTCTCCGGAATCCGCACTTACTACAGTTGCTGCTGAGAGTGTTCCTGCAACAACTGCTGCTGTCAGGATTACAGATACAAATTTTCTTTTCATTAAAAATTCCTCCTTGTTCAAAGCATTTTTCACTGTTTTCTCTTTGATGATGATACTATATCATTTTTGACATTCAAAATATATTATTAATCTTAACAAAATGTCAGATTCATGTCATAATATAAAAAATCAACACATTAAGGAGTGATGTTTATGGCAATTTCAAAAGACTGGTACCACACTGAAATGAAAAACGATGATATGGAGATCCTGCACCGTTCTCCCTCCGTAGAATACTCTTTTTATAATGCAGTCCGAAGCGGAGACATGGAGACTGTCACTGCAAACTGCAAAAACGATTCCTTTCTTCATCTCGAAGGAACTGGTGTCCTTTCAAGAAATCCTCTGACCAATATCAAATATCATTTTGTGGTAACTACCGCCATGCTGACCCGTTATTGCATTGACGGAGGACTGGAACCGGAGCAGGCCTATCGCCTCAGCGACTTCTATATCTTAAAAATGGATTCCTGCACTTCAGTCCGTGAAGTTGCAGACCTCCACCATATTATGGCAAAAGATTTTACCGGAAAAATGCTTCTTCAGAAAAAAAGTTCTGTTCTGTCCAAACCTGTCATTGAATGCATCAACTATATCTACAGTCACATAAAAGAAAGAATCACCATTCAGGATCTGGCTGAACATACAGGGCTGTCCTGCAATTATCTTTCCCGTATATTCAAGCAGAATCTTGGTGTATCGATCAGTGACTACATCCGTGAACAGAAAATAGAAAAAGCCACTCATCTTCTCAGATATTCTGATCAGTCTATCGTGGATATTGCGGCGTATCTTTCCTTTTCCTCACAGAGTCACTTTATACAGATTTTTGAAGGCTATACAGGACTGACACCAAAGAAATACCGCGACAAATACTACAAATCCATGTGGTAGACCAGCAGACATGCCTCTGTCTCTCTCCGGCATTGAGAAAAACAGAAAACAACCCGGCATTATGTCATTTTGCTACATAATGTCGGGTTGTTTTTATTGTAATACTATAGTAATATTATGTGTCTCATCTGAAGACAACTGTTCAATCGTCTCTTTTTTCATGCAGGCACTTCCGCCTGCTCTTTTTTCTATTTCTTTTTCGTCACAGTACGCCTGAACAATCTGATATTCTCCATACTCCTTTTTGTCTGGATTGGAAATGTGAACCTCAAATTTCTTTCCTGCAAATTCCAGATAGAGTGATGCATTTCCTTCTTTATCAAACTGTTCTGCCATAAGTGCTGGTGCGATCACAAGATTGCCAATCTCTCCTCTTACTCCAAAAGCTTCTGTGATCATGGTCAGCATATACCAGCTTGCTGCACCGGTAAGATATGCATACAGCCCTCTTCCATCACTGTCAAAATATTCAGGAAGTCCTGGATACATATAGCTGCTTTCAAAGTTCATTGCCGCATGAAGAAGTGTATTGAGCACTTTATATCCTTCTTTTACAAATCCCTGACTGTACAGAGCATTTGCATACATGACTGCCATGTGAGAGAAAACAGCTCCGTTTTCTTTTTCACCATAGGCAAAGCCGAACATCCTGCCGAGATCAAATTTCTCTTCTCTGAAATTTGTATTCAGTCGATAACCGCCTGCTTTCTCATCGAACAGATATTTATCTGCACTTCTGCTGATCGCGGCAGTCTGCTCTTTTGTTGCAGTTCCGCTCATGATCGCGAATACCTGGCTGGTCAGCATCATGCGTACACGATCTTTTTCGCAGCACTCTACCGGATTCTTGTGGTCATCATAATAACCATTGAACCATCCGTCTCCACCATCTGTGATCCATTCATTCTTTCGGATATTTTCCATCATCCAGTCTGCTTTTTCACGCAGATTTCTGACTATCTCATCAATTCTGACAATCACTGTGTCACCGCTGATGTTGTGTGCACACTTTTTGGTGTAAGAACCCAGCAGTTTTCTTTTTTTGTCTGCATTCTCATATAAATCTCTTCCACAGGAAAACAGACATTCCATTTCACTGGCAATCTCAACCCGGTTAATTCCGCTTATGCGTTCCAGGTTTTCCAGGCAGTCTGCAATGTTATTCATATTTCCTGCATAGGCACAGGTAAACGCCACACTCTCACCATTGTCCCACGCCATATCCATGGCATCGTTCCAGTCGGCTCCATGGAGTTTCATTTCATTATGCTCACCTACATCATAAAAAGCAGTTAAATTCTGCAGAAGAATATGCTCCAGAATTGTTCCGAAATAAATATCTCCGCTCTCTACTTTCTGCTGTTTTCCGTAAGCTGTATTCCATTCTTCATCGTGTGTTGTTCCTCTTCCTGACTGAAGATCTTTGAAATATGGAACTTTTTCAAACAGAATATCCATATCGCCGGTCTGGTCGATATACAGCTTCGTCGTTCCAAACGGCCAGAATGCATGATCCATCCAGACACGGGCAATATTATTTCTGTCCGCGATAAATTCTCCCTGTTTATTTCCAATAATCGTGGCATTTGTTCCGTCAATGCGGACACCGCCATAGTTGGCAACAATCATCTGACGCACTACAGCCGGATTCATGATCAGGAGTGCAAGACAGTCCTGCCAGAGATCTCTCCATCCTCGTCCGCCTTTTCCATAGTCGTGGTATGGGAGAAAAGAACAGCCATAGATTCTTCGCAGTACCGGCTGAAAGCTGATCCATTTCATATAGTTATCAGCATCTGCATCACCGGTTTCATAAGATACATTTACTTTTTTCTGCCAGTAGGATTTCACCTCTTCAAGAACGTTCTCCACCTGTTCTTCTGTCCTGTATTTTGCGACAGTTTTGGCAATACTCTCTTTCTTCTCTGTCAGTCCTGCCAGTATGATAAAACCTGCTGTTTCCTGCGGCTTTAGCTCAACATCCGCAAAGCGGATGCCTCCCATTGCCTCTTTTCCCTCAGCTCTGCTTCCTGCCTTTCTGCCTGGCTTGTTCTCTCTTACTGCTTCTGGATTCAGATAGGTACCGCCCTCTCCTATAAACTCCTGCACAGTAGGATAAAACGCCTCCGGCGCATCGCCTTTTTCTGAATATCCATATACAAAATAGGTGGTATGATTCTTCTGATGACCTCTTTCATCAAAAGACAGCACCGGTGTGACTTCCACACCATATTCTGTTGTATTGATTCTGTGAAGAAGCGATGTCACATGACGATGATCTCGAATATTGTCCGCGCTTCTTCCATAAAGTGGTATTGCAGCGATCAGAGTTATTTTTGTCACTTCTTCAGATATATTTTTTATTCTGACCAGTTCAATCTCTGCTGCTCCGTCCACATCAACAAAAGAAGTGATTTCTGACTGAAGACCATATTTTGCAGAAGTTCTGGTCACTTTCTGCCACATAAAACCGGCTTCCAGAATGCTTTTATCCTGAGCTTCTGTAAATTTCTGTAATTCCTGCTCTGCTGAAATTCCCGTTGCAGACCAGCATCCCTTACCTTCTATACGACACCAGAAATTTCTGGTACTGCGATTATTGTGAAGATTTTCAATACTTACCGGTTCCAAAAGAAAATGGTTCTGATCTGTCTTGCTGTCTCCTCCAAGGTTCGGAGTGATACTGGATTTCAGTCCCCCATCACCCGCCAGCGGAAAATACAGACCACTGTAGTTTTCCGGACTCTGAATGGTAAACGTTCCTTTTTTATCCTGAAATTTTATATATTTCATGCTGTCTCCTTTTTATGACATGAACAGTTCTACTTCTGTAATCTCTGTAAGCTTTTCCTGAGGAATATAATTTTCTCCCAGTTCTTCTCCATTGACGATCATCTTCTTGAAACCAGATTCCACGTGTCCCGGATTATGGACTGTAATATGAAGTTTACATCCGCGGAAATCTTTATCAATTTCAAATTTATCCCATTCTTTCGGAACAGATGGTGCAATTCGCAGTCCGCCAAAGTCAGGACGCATACCAAGGATACCTTCTACACACCCTACCATAACGGTAGATGCTGTTCCTGTCAGCCAGTGTACATGAGAGCGTCCGAAATTCGGGCTTGCTTTTCCCTCTGTAAACTGTCCATAGCAGTATGGTTCCAGCCTTCGGATCTCTGCCCTGTCATTCTGTGCCGCAGGCGCATTTTCCATAAAGTAGCCAAAAGCTCTCTCTCCATGTCCTCTCAGAGCTTCTGCAAGAATGATCCATCCCTGTGACTGTGAGAAAATCCCTGCATTTTCCTTGGTTCCTGCATTATAGATCACAGCCAGTGCACCCTCGAATGCATGAGCATGATATGGAGGATCCATCAGGATTGCTCCATATTCTGTATTCAGTCTCTTATAAACCATATCCAGTGCAAGATCTGCCTGTGCATCGTCTGCAAGACCGCTGATCACCGCCCAGCTCTGCGGATTCAGCCACATATTCGCTTCCGGATCTGTGCGCTTTCCAATCACAGCTCCATCTTCTGTAAATCCACGGATAAAGCGGTCTTCATTCCAGCAGAGATCCTGGATCAGTTTTCCAAGTTTCTTCTGACTTTCGTTAAGATATTCAATATATTCTTTATCCTCTTTGTATTCTGCAAATTCTCTGAGAATCGTCATTGCGTAATAATACTGCAGTGCTACAAAAGTTGATTCTCCATCTTTTCCAAGTCTGAGACAGTCATTCCAGTCTGCATAAAGACCTGCCGGCATTCCATGTTTTCCAAGATGATTTTCAGAAAATGCAATTGCACGTTTCAGATGTTCATATACGGTTGCCTCACCTTTGTTTGCAAACGGAATCACTTCATCCATGAATGCCACATTGCCTGTTTCTGAAACATATTTATAGACTGTAGGGAAAAGCCACAGCGCATCATCTGCACGATAAGCCGGATGTCCTGTTTCCTGTACATAGGAAGCATCGTCCGGAGTATCTTCATGTCCCGGGTTATGTGTAAATTTTACAAGCGGAAGTCCACCGCCGTTATCCACCTGTGCTGAAAGCATGAATCGAATTTTTTCCACCGCCATCTCCGGTGCCAGATGAATCACTCCCTGAATATCCTGAACTGTATCGCGATATCCATATCCATTGCGGAGTCCACAGTAGGTAAAAGAAGCTGCCCGTGACCAGATAAAGGTCATAAAACAGTTGTATGCATTCCATGTATTGATCATGGTATTAAATTCCGGACTTGGGGTTCTGATCTGGAAGTGAGAAAGCTGACCATGCCAGTATTCGATCAGTTCTTCCAGTTCTCTTTTACATACATCCTGGCAGTTTTTGTAATGCTCCACGATCTCGCCCGCTTCTGCATCACCTTTCATTCCAACAAGAAAAGCGATTTCTTTTGTTTCCCCCGGAGCAAGGCTTAAAACTGTTGAAAGTGCTCCACAGCTATTCTCATTATAATTTCCCTTATTGCTGAGTTTTCCCGTGATCACGCCCTCTGGATTGTTATATCCGTGATATCTTCCGAGAAAGCTTTCTTTGTCTCCGCACCAGGAATTTACGTCAGCTCCTGCCAGTCCGAAGAATCTGTTGAATACATTTTTGTTATCAATGTTTTCACCTTCTTCCAGACGATCCAGGTTTGCGTGGATCATCTGACGTACACGGTTCCCTCTGAAAACCGTCTGTGTGATATACTGAGAATACTGAAGATTTACCTGATCCTGTTCATAGTTACTGTTGTTGGTAAATTCCGCATATCCTGTTACTGTAAGTTCACGTTTTTTCTCAGAATAGTTTGTTACTGCCAGACTCCATACTTCATAAGACCGCTCCAACGGCACATAATATCTTACTTCTGAGTGAATTTCACTGTAATCTGCCATCATTTTTGTGTATGCTGTCCCATGATGACATTCACTTTTGTACGTCTCCAGATCTTTGCCTACCGGCTGCCAGGATGCAGACCAGTAATCTTTACTTTCATTATCGCGAAGGTAAATATACCGTCCCGGCTGATCAAACTGATTGAAAATATATCTCAGGATTCTTCCATTTGCTCCGGATTTTGCAAAACTGTATCCTCCTGCATTATTTGAAACGATTGCCCCATACTCTGGTGAGCCAAGATAGTTTACCCACGGTGCCGGTGTATCCGGACGTGTGATCACATATTCCTTTTTTGCTTCATCGAAATATCCATATCTCATATCTCTCATCTCCTGTTCCAGCTATTCTTCGCCTGATTTTTCTTACACTATACCCTATATCATATTTTGAATATACAAAATACAAGCTGAAAATATCAGATTCGTGACATGAAAGTCTTTGTTATACTCAAAAACTGCGGAATATTACCTGTAAACAGTTACTCCGGTCACAAATTTCTTCATGACCGGAGTTCTTTATTTTTCCAGAGTTTCTATTCTCATTTTTACATCTGTCTCTATTTCTTTGCCCAGATCATACACGGTATTGGAAATTACCGCTTCACCGTCATTTACAAAGACTTCAATCAGGTTCGGGTTTACATATACTTCAAGCTCAAATCCTTCTTTTAATTCAGGTGTTGTAAACTGTACTCTGTGATTCGTAAATTTTCTGTAGAGGCTGCTTCTGTCAGTACAAATCCTGCTGCCTTCTCTGTAAATAATGTATCCGCCAATGTTTACCTTTTCACCATCTTTCAGAGAAAATCTTACACGATATCCGCTTTCATCTGCTTCATACGGTGCGGAGATTTCTCTTGTATATGCCACCTGAATATTCGGATGGACACGAAAATAAATGTGATTCTCTTTCGCTTCTACAACTCTTGGAATACACATCATTCCCTGCCATTTCCCATCCACTGGCTCCGGCATGCGAAGCCACGCAGTCAGGATTCTTCTTCCCTCCTCATCGAGGGTGCTCTGTGGTGCATAAAGATCCATTCCATAGTCCATAAGCTGGTACTCATCCGGAAGTTCCATCTGACATGTTTTCTCATTAAATTTCACCTGCATACAGACCACCTGTGCATCATCTGCTTTTCCGTCTTTCAGAAATCCCATTGGTGAAAAGATTACTATCTGTTTTCCGTCCACTTCAAAGTAATCCGGGCATTCCCACATCCAGCCAAATTTCTCTTTGGTAACAGAGTTTTTATATTTCCAGGATTCGCCATCTTTTGAAGTAAAGAACAGAAGTCTTCCCTGCTTATCTTCAATTGTGCTTCCAAGCATCATATACCATCTGTCGCCATTTTTCCAGACCTTCGGATCTCGGGTATGTCTCGCATCACCGGTTTTTGCATCATGGATGACCGGAAGAACTGTTTTCTTATCCCCAATGTTATCAAAATCAAATCCATTCTCAGAAGTGATCATCAGCTGTGCGGATACAAACTGCTCATCTACACAGTGATTGATATTCTCAGGATTTTCAACCAGATAATTTACTCCGGTAAAATACAGCTGCATCTTCCCATCATTTTCAACAGCTGTTCCAGAAAAACACCCACTTCTGTCATCTGTTTTACTTGGATACAGCGCTATTCCCTGATTTTCCCAGCTTACAAGATCTTTGCTGACAACATGACCCCAGTGCATTCTTCCCCACTGCGGTGCATAGGGAAAGCACTGATAGAACAAATGATACAGACCTTTGAAATAAATAAAACCATTCGGGTCATTCATCCAGCAGTCTTTTGGTTTTACATATATTTTCTGCATTTTCTGTACTCACTTTCTCATTCTTCTGCATATTTTCGGACTACCTGCAGGGCTTTTTCTGCCTCGGCTCCTTGCGCATGAATTCTTACATTGACCGGTTTGGACAGATCTGTACTGAAAATTCCCATGATAGATTTTGCATCGATCACATATCTTCCGGAAACAATATCCACATCACATTCCAGATGACTCACTTCATTCACAAAATTTTTGACTCTCTCAATCGTACCCAAAAATATCCTGATTTCTTCCATTACTGTCACTCCTATAAATAATTTACCTCAGTTTCCTTATCAAAGAAATGAATTTTGGACGGCATGAATACAAACTCAATTTCATCTCCGACCTGGCTGATCTCATACTTTGAAACTCTCGCAACTGCCTGGCAGCCTCCAAACTGGAAATACAGGTTATTTTCATTTCCCATAACTTCCGTATCTGTGATCACAGCTCTCATTTTATTTTCTTTATATAATTCCAGATTCTGTGCATCCATCTTGAGATCCTCACCACGGATTCCAAGTGTCATTTCACCTTCTCTGCCGTTCAGTTTATTGATGATAGCTTCCGGAAGTGTAAGTTTATTTCCGTCCTTAAATGTAACTTCCTTTCCTTTTACTGTCACGTCAAAGAAGTTCATCTGCGGAGATCCGATAAATCCAGCTACAAATTTATTTACCGGATGATCATAAAGCTCCATTGGTTTTCCAACCTGCTGGATCACGCCCTCTTTCATGATGACGATACGATCTGCCATTGTCATTGCCTCAACCTGATCATGTGTAACATAAATTGTAGTTGCTCCCATCTCACGATGAAGTCTGCTGATCTCTGTTCTCATACTGACACGGAGTTTCGCATCCAGGTTGGAAAGAGGCTCATCCATCAGGAATACTTTCTGATTTTTTACGATGGCACGACCAAGTGCAACCCTCTGTCTCTGTCCACCGGAAAGATTCTTCGGTTTTCTGTAACGAAATTCCTGCAGTCCCAGAATATCAATCGCCCAGTCTACTTTTTTCTTGATCTGATCTGCCGGCATTTTCATATTCTTCAGACCATATCCGATATTTTTCTCTACTGTCATATGCGGGTACAGTGCGTAGTTCTGGAATACCATTGCAATACCTCGGTCTCTCGGAGCAGTTTCGTTTACTTTTTTTCCATCAATATACAGATCACCTTCTGTAATCTCCTCAAATCCGGCTACCATGCGAAGTGTTGTTGATTTTCCACATCCAGATGGTCCGACAAATGCAATAAATTCTTTTTCATTGATTTCCAGGTTGAAATCACTTACGGAGTTCTTATCTGCTCCTGCATATTTTTTTCCGATATGTTTAAATTCTATAAAACTCATAATTCATTAACCCTCCTTGGAACCGGTTGAAGTTACACCTTCTACAATCTGTTTTGAGAACAGTGCATAAATGATAATAACAGGAATTGTGATCAGGGTGATCACTGCAAGTGTCTGACCCATTGTTGTATTGTCATTGGATGTGATTGAGTTCAGACCGATCTGTGCGGTCAGAAGATCACTGGATGTGAATACAAGTGACGGCCAGAGATAATCATTCCATACTCCGAGGAATGTAAAAACACTTACTGTTGCAACAACTGTCTTTGACATCGGCAGCACCATTGTGAAGAAGTATTTTACCGGGCTGCAGAAATCAAGCTGAGCTGCCTCGTAAACGTCATCCGGAAGGCTTACAAACACCTGACGGAAAAGGAAAATATTAAATGGATTCACGATCATTGGAAGTACATATCCAATAACTGTATTCAGAAGACCTGCTTTTGCAATGATCAGAAAGTGAATCGTGATAACTGTTTCTGTTGGTACGATCAGAAGCATCATAATGATCAGAAGCCACTGGTCACGAAATGGAAAATTAATCTTTGCCAGTGCATAACCGGCAAGCCCGTTGACGATCACGCCGAGTACGATCAAAAGTGCCGCATATCCTAAAGTATTAAGCATATAACGGAGGAAATTGGTGTCCGTAAGAATCGTAATATAGTTTTCAAAATAATTTCCGTTTAAAGCAGGCGGAATAAATGCTGCCACAGAATTCATATCCGCTGTGATCGCTGCATCCGGTTTAAAAGAGTTTGCAAGCATCCAGATTACCGGAAACAGGAAGAATATGGAGAGCAGCAGAAGAAAAACTGCCAGAACCCAGTTAAATGTTTTTTGTTTTTTTGTTAACATGTTTTTTCTCCTCCTTTCCCTTAGTCAGTACATTCTGTATGATAGTCAGTACAACAACAAAGACTGTAAAGACAATTGCCATGGTAGATGCAAGTCCCATCTCCCAGTTCATTGTACCAGTTTCATAAATATCATATACCAAAGTGTAGGTTGAATGGTCCGGACCACCGCCGGTCATTACCATCGGCTGTACTAACATACGAAATGCTCCGATTGTAACTGTGATAAATACGAAAACGCAAAGAGGTTTCAGTTCCGGAAGTGTGATGTCTTTAAATTTCTGCCATCCACTTGCATGATCCATCTCTGCTGCCTCATAAAGTGCCGGATTGATATTCTGAAGTCCGCCAAGGAAGATAATCATCTGATATCCGACACCCTGCCATACACTCATAACTGCGATGGACGGAAGTGCCTGCTTTGCACTGTGGATAAAAGGCTGTGCACTGATTCCAAGGTGTGCAAGCATTGTATTCAGGATTCCCTCAGGGCTGTAAATATCCATCCAGAGTGTGGATACAACTGCCAAAGACATGACAACAGGGATAAAAAATGCTACTTTAAAATATTTCTTGCAATGCGTAACTTTATTGATTGCAAGTGCCAGAACAAGTGCTCCGATACACTGGCAGGGAACGATGATAATTACAAATTTTACCGTGTTAAAAAATGATTTTACAAATAATTCGTCTTTAAAAATATTTATGTAGTTTTCCAGTCCTACGAAATGTGTCATATCCGGGTTCAGTGCAAAGTAATCGGTAAAACTGAACACCAGTGTCAACACCATCGGCAGAAATAAAAACAGTATAAGAAGTACCAGTGCCGGGCCAAAGAAAGCCATTCCTAAGATTGATTCTTTTTTCTTCATTATTCTCTCGTATAACGTTCCAGTTTCGCGTTAATCCTTTCTACAGATTTATCCAGTTCTGTCTGTGCATCCTTGCCGCCAAGTCCGACACTTTCAAGTGCCTGCTGGAAGGATGTACTTACCTGTGGATATACAGGAGTTTTTGGTCTTGGGTGTCCGTATTTACTCAGCTGCTCGTACAGTGCTTTGTAATTTTCGTCTGTCTGGAATATATCGATCTGATCAAATGCCTTATATGTTGATGGGAGTGATTTTGCTTCATTCCAGATTCTGACACCACTTTCCACACCACTCATCCATTTGACCAACTCTGTTGCTCCTTCAATATTATCTGTCGCAGAAGAAGCCGCAAATGCCCAGGATCCTGTCGGTGTATATCTCTCACCATCCCAGTCATCACCAACCACATACGGTGCAACTCCAAGATTTATATCCGGATAGTTCTCATATATGGTATTGACTTCCCATGCACCATCAA
>NZ_FR886773.1:0-29662 GCF_000436615.1 Blautia sp. CAG:237 | reverse complement strand
TCTTCCGCTTTCAAAAAGCTTTTCGACCGGAGCTTCTGACATATATTTGTTCTCTACAATCTGATGGAAATAATTCATAACCTCAACGTTTTTCTCTGAATTAAAATATCCATCTACAGTCATTCCATCATCACTTACCAGATTGCCGCCATTTGCCCAGATAAATGGTGCATAATAATAAATACTTGCTTCACCTACCGGGAAAGTCATATCAATCGGATATCCCTTCTTCTCATCCATTATTGGCTTCAGTTTTGCCAGAATATCCATAAATTCCGTTCTTGTCCATGGATGGTCGGCATCCGGCACTTCAATCCCGGCCTCCTCAAGAATATCTTTATTGTAATAAAGGCCTACACTGGATTCCATGACTCCAAGTGCATAGAGCTTGTCATCATAAGTTCCCTGCTCCAGAATGGATTCCAGATACTCGCCCCTCTCCTCCTCTGTCAGGTCTGCCAGAGGTTGGATGATACCGTTCTCTGCATATGCAGCAACATTCGGTCCGTCCAGTGTAAGAACATCCGGAAGTCCTCCTGAGAGCACCGATGAATTTACCTTATCCGAATATCCGCCGCCGCTGTCATTTCTCGGAATAAATTCAATATCTGCAAAATATTTGCCATTATATTTCTCGTTAAAACTGTCTACAGATTCCCTGTAAACCTGTCCTTCCGGAGTATCCTCAATACTGTGTACCCATATAGAAAGATACTGTTCGCCCTCATCGTATCCTGCCACATCGCCAGGCTTTACTTCCTTTTTCTGGCATCCCGTCATACTGACTGCCATTGCCAGACCGGCAAGAAGAATCAGTTTTGTTTTTTTCATGTTCTCCTCCTTTTCCTTTCTGCTGTTTGTGTAACCGGTAAAGTAACCGGTTACTTTATAAATTGATAATATCATCAGAATATAATTTCGTCAAGTATTCTCTTATTTTTTCATTGATATATACAAATTCTGTATTTTTCCTTTGTTGATTTTTTACAAAACCGGTTACTTAACCACTTCTGTATTGCTTGTCCTTGTTATAAACCACAATTTCTGTTATACTCTTAAGCAGTATAATACTATTCAGTTTTTTTATTGAAAGGACTCTTCTGTTATTATGGGGAAAAAAAATATAACTTTCAGCGATATTGCAAAATATACCGGTTTTTCCAAAACAACGATTTCCAGATATTTCAATAATCCGGACTCTCTTACCCTGGAAAACCAGCAGATCATTGCGGATGCTCTTGAGAAATTAAACTATAAAGAAAATAAAGTTGCGAGGATCCTCGCAAACGGAAAAACAGAATTTATCGGGGTTATCATCCCAAACCTCTATATGCACTACTATTCTGAAGTTCTGAACCAGATATTAAAAACTTACGAAACTTTTGGCTACAAGTTTCTTGTATTCACAGGAGATGACCAGGAGACAAATGAGCGAAAATATATCCAGGAGCTCCTTTCCTACAAGATTGAAGGAATGATCATTCTCAGTCATACGATACCATCCCGTGAACTCGCCTCCTATAATATTCCTATCGTAACAATCGAAAGAGAAGATCAGTATGTCAGCAGTGTCAATACAGACAACTACATGGGCGGGGTGCAGGCAACCAGTCTTCTGGCAAAAACCGGAGCTGATGTACTCATTCATATTAACGCAGAGTTTTCTTCGCAGATTCCATCCTACGGACGTATCAAAGGATTTACTGATATCTGTAAAGAATACCAAATCCCACATGAACTGATCCTTACCGATACAGGACACAGTTATGAAGAAACGTCCCAGATTCTCAAGAACCTGATTGACGATATTGATATCAGATATACCGGCAAAACCAAGGGAATCTTTCTTCCAAACGATACTTTTGCCAATATCGTACTTCATCATCTGATCCGGCGATATGGAAAGCTTCCTGATGATTATAAGCTCATCGGTTTTGATGACTCTCCTGTCTCAAGAGAGGCCATCGTTCCGATCAGTACGGTTGGACAGCAGATCGACAAGATTGCCGCTGCTGCTATGGAAATCCTGAACGTTCAGATCAAAGAAAGCCACAAAAGGAAACCTGCACTTTCTTCCGAACCAGTCCACCAGATCATTCCACCGGTATTGATTCATCGCGAAACAACGCTTCCTGTAAAAACACCCTGATATGTTCAAAACTCCGGTCACAAATTTCTTCATGACCGGAGTTTTATTGTGCTATTTATAATTCACATATTTTTTTCCATATTTCCTCGTTGACCGGGATTCCGTTCTTCAGATTTTCCCTGCGTCGGATGAGTGTTCCCTGTCCTGGATATCGGACGGTATGTCCTTCTTTTTCCGGAATGGAAGCCTGGATATCTTTCAGTGTCTCGTTTAAGATTTCCTGTGCTTTGTCTGGATCCTGATTCAGGACTTCCGGGCGGATCGCGATGAATACCTGCGTCAGGCCGTATTCCGATTCGCATTCCTGTCCTACTTTTGTCACAGTTCTTCCGAGTGTGAGTATCCCGCCGATCAGATCCAGTACGATCGAGAGGCCAGAACCTTTCCAGTAGCCGATCGGGACGACTCTTCTTGTTTTTTCGATGGCTGCCGGGTCGCAGGTCAGGCTGCCTTCCTCATCGTAACCACCCGGATAAGGAAGTTTTTCTCCATTCTGCCTACATACAGAAAGCTTGCCGTAAGAATACTGTGCCATCGCAGTATCAACAACAACATGCTCTCCATTCTGATCCGGAACAGCCAGAACAAATGGATTATTTCCGATCCTTCCATCAATGGCTCCCCATGCCGGCATGTTTGGACAGGTATTTGTCCAGCAGATTCCGATACATCCTGCTTCCGCTGCCTGCCATCCGTAGGCACCGCCGCGCATCCAGTGATTGGTATTGGACATCGCCACCATACCGATCCCAAGCTGTGCCGCCAGTTCTACCGCACGCTGCATTGCCATTTTTGCATTGAGATTTCCCATTCCCAGATGGCCGTCCCATCGTTCCACGGCACCAAAGCCGGTGATTTTTTCCGGCACTGCATTTACGTCAATGTAGCCTTTCTGAATATAATCGATCACTCTTGGAAAACGCTGGTAGCCATGAGAATACACTCCATCTAAAGAAGAATCGGCGAAATTCTTCGCCGATTCCTCTGCACGTTTCTCATCGAAACCATTTTTCACAAGAATGCTCTGTAATTTTTCTTTTATTTCTTCGTAGAAAACCCGCATTTTACATTCCTGCCTTTTTATTTATCTGGAGATTTTATATCATCAAACAAGCTTCATGTCAACCAGAACCTGATGAAGTTTCTCCTTCTCTTCTGGTGTCAGCTCGCCGATCGGTGCCAGGCACTTGCCAACCGGGATGCCCTGCTGTACAAGCCCTTCCTTAATAACAGCCGGGAAAGTACCCATACCGCATGCGATACGGAGCGGTGCCAGTTCAAACTGTGCATCCAAAGATCCCTTGAGATCACCTTCCATAAATTTGTCGTAGATATCAGCTGCGATACGTGGAGCTACGTTTGCACAGGATGCGATCGCGCCTGTTGCTCCATAGCAGAGAGCTGCATGGATCAGAGTATCTCTTCCCATCAGTACGTGGAAATTGTCGTTATCTCTTGTCAGACGGATGTACTCTGCTGCATTTGTCATATCACCGGTGCTGTCTTTGACTGCAACGATGTTGTCGATCTCAGCAAGTTTAGCAACAGTTGCCGGTGTAATGGTTACGTTTGTTTTTGGTTTGTTGTTGTAAAGGATGATCGGAAGCGAAGTGCTTTCTGCGATTTCCTTATAGTAAGCGTACAGTTCGTCCTGTGTCTGGGATACAAACATTGGTGTCAGTACGGAAACTGCATCCACGCCAACTTCTTCGCAGATCTTTACCAGACGGATAACGCCTCTTGTTGTGATATGGTTTGCACCGCCGTAAACCGGAACACGACCTCTTGTCTCATCTTTGACTGTTTCAAGGATCTTGCGATAGGTATCGTCATCGAATGCGTAAAACTCTCCGGTCGTTCCCAGTGGAAACAGACCATGCACGCCGTTGTCGATCAGATGATTGACCATCTGACGCAGTACTGGATAGTTTACTTCTCCGTCATCTGTAAGTGGTGTGATGATTGGTGGAATAATTCCTCTTGGTACAAATCCCATTGTTTTTTCCTCCTCGTTGTTGCTATATTTTTTGGATTGAATGATCTTGTTATATGTTTTAATTTTTGTTCATTGATTTTAGATAAAGAACTGTGCGATAAGCAGTTCCAGTACACCAACGCCCGACATGATCATCGATACGGCCGTCTTGCATCGAACCTGGTCTTTCAGTTCTGTCAGTCCGAACATTCCGTTGAATACCCAGAATCCACTGTCATTGAAGTAGGAGAATGAAATCGCACCTACGCAGCAGGAAAGGGACATAAGAAGCGGGCTGATGCTTAAAACACTCATAAGTGGTGCTGTCAGGGATGCTGCTGTTGTGATTGCAACGGTTGCAGATCCGAGAGCGATCCTCATAAGTGCTGCAATGATGAACGGGATCAGAACTGCCGGAAGTGCCCAGGATGTAACCATTTCACCAAGTGCAGTACCGATACCGCTTACTTTTACAACGTTTCCAAGAGATCCGCCGGCACCTGTGATCAGCATGATGATACCGGTATCTTTGATAGCGTCATCCATCATCTTGAGAACAGCTTTGTTATCTTCCTTCGGAACAAGTCCGTAGATTGCAAGAAGTGTACCGATTCCAAGTGCTACGATCGGAGAACCAAGGAAATCAACTACGCTGTTGCTGATACCAACAAAACCAAGTACAGTTTTGAGAAGGATCAGGATGATCGGGATGAAGATCGGTGCCACAGATACCCAGAAGCCCGGAAGCTGTTTTGCATCCATCATTGCATTGAGTTCATCCATGGATTTGATGTATTCCTGTTTGAATTCTTTTCTGTCAAATCCACCTTCATCGTTCGGAACCTGATAGATTTTCTTTCCGATCCATTTTGTGTAAAAAACTACTACGATCAGCATCGGAATGGAGATCAGTGCACCACCGATGATCATCTGGCCTACATCGACATTGAACATTCCGGCTGCGGTCAGCGGACCAGGCGTCGGAGGTACCAGACAGTGTGTCAGCTGAAGACCAACTGCCAGTGAAAGTGCAAGTCCAACTACAGATTTACCGGTTACTTTGGACATTGCCTTGCAAAGAGGTGCAAAAATTACGATCGCGGAGTCTGCAAATACCGGAATGGAAATGAACCATCCTGTGATCGCCAGAGCCCATTCTTCGTTTTTCTGACCGATCAGTTTGATAAAGCTGTATGCCATTTTTTCGGCAGCTCCGGATTTCTCCAGGATACCGCCCATCATAACGCCAAGACCGATGATGATACCGGTGCTCTTTAATGTGCTTCCAAATCCTTCCTGAATGGCCGTGATCAGACCAGTCTGAGTTGTGCCGTCAGCGAGGGTAATATCTGAGATCGGCATTCCGCCGATGATTCCTGTGATCATGGCTGCAATCAGCAGTGCCATGAAGGAATGTACTTTTGTTTTCATTACCAGGACGATCATTACGATGATTCCTAATGCCAGTCCTAATAACATTCTTGTTGATTCAGACATGTTTTTTCCTCATACTCTTTCCATATATTCATTCACTAAAGTTTTTAAGGGGGAGGATCTGTCGCCAGACCCTCATAACCTATTTTGCTGATAAAATCTTATCTTACGAGACACGGACGCTTGTTATCGAATTTCCATCCCGGGATCAGATACTGCATGCCTTTTGCATCGTCACGTGCTCCCAGACAGTTGTCCATGTAAAGTTTGTGTGCTTTGAGAACCTGTTCGCGGTCAACTTCGATTCCAAGTCCACCTTTTTTCGGAAGATCAATGCATCCGTCAACGATTTTCATCGGCTGTTTTGTGAGACGCTCGCGTCCTTCCTGCCAGATCCAGTGTGTGTCGATTCCGTTCATCTTTCCTGGGATTGCTGCTGCACACTGCACGACCATTGCAAGGCTGACATCGAAGTGATTATTGGAATGACATCCCCACATCATGCCGAAATCGTTGCACATCTGACCTACTCGAACGGAACCGTTCATAGTCCAGAAATGCGGGTCTGCAAGCGGAATATCTACGCTCTGCAGGGACAGGCAGTGATGCATCTGGCGCCAGTCTGTGTTGATCATGTTGGTTGCTGTCGGCATTCCGGAGAGCTGTCTGAACTCTGCCATAACTTCACGTCCGGAGAATCCGTTTTCTGCGCCGCATGGGTCTTCACAGTAAGCAAGACATTCTTTGAGCTGTGGAGCGATCTCCAGTGCTTCTTTGAGGCTCCAGCAGCCGTTCGGGTCGAGATCAACTCTTGCATCCGGGAATGCTTTTTTGATCGCCTGAACTGCTTTGAGTTCTTCCTTCGGTGCAAGTACGCCGCCTTTGAGTTTGAAATCTACGAAGCCGTATTTTTCATGGGTCGCTTTTGCAAGTGCTACGATTGCTTCTGGTGTAAGGGCTTCTTCGTGACGGAGACGGTACCAATCGCATTCTGCATCTGGTTCTTCTTCGTACGGAAGATCTGTTTTTTTGCGGTCTCCAATGTAGAAGAGGTAGCTTAAGAACTGTACTCTTTCTCTCTGGATTCCATCACCCATCAGAGCTGCTGCCGGCACATCAAGGAATTTTCCGAGAAGGTCAAGCAGAGGTGCTTCGATTGCTGTTACTACATGTACTCCGGTACGAAGGTCGAATGTCTGTAAGCCACGCACGTCATCTTTGATATTTTCATCCAGCCATTTACGAACCTTGTTGAGCGTCTGTTTGTAATCTGCAATGCTTGTTCCGATCACCAGGTCTTTTACCTGCTCAAGTGCATTTGTGATCTTCTCTCCTCCCGGAACTTCTCCAACACCTTCTACTCCGTTGGAATCTGTCAGGATCACGATGTTTCTTGTAAAGTAAGGTGCATGTGCGCCGGAAAGGTTTAATTCCATACAGTCATGTCCGGCTACCGGGAAAACTTCCATTTTTTCTACAACAGGTATCATTTTTCTTCCTCCTAGAATATTCGAAATCATTGCGGCCTCAATGTTTTTCTTTGTTTGTTTTGTATGTATTTTATTATATACATTCTGGCTTTTTGTTCAATTCGCAGAATACCCAAGAAGGTTCTTGTGATTTTTATGGTTTCGTTAATGTTGCAGGTTTTGAAATGATATGTTTCATTTTAATCGCATTTTATTTCATACATTGCGTAAAATGCATGTTTTTTGACGATTTAGGGTAAAAAAAAAGCGGGTCGCTTGATATTTACAATTTCAACTGCATACACATGCAGGCATGAGATGCAGTTGAAATTTTGAAACCTGGATATCAGGTGATCGGTGCCGGGTTGAAGATGCAGAGGTCGTTGTGGAGTTTGTATTTCTCTGCGAAGGACTGATCCTTGCCGCTTGCAACTGCGATGATCTTGTTGAACAGCTGGGTTCCGATTTCCTGGATCGTTGCTTCGCCTGTTGCGATCGGACCGGCGTTGACATCGATCAGATCCTGCCACATGGCTTTCATTTCATTTCTTGAACAGACTTTGATGACCGGAGCTGCTGCGAGTCCATATGGAGTTCCGCGGCCTGTCATAAATACCTGCAGAGTGATTCCTGATGCAAGCTGGCATGGACCGCAGACGATATCGCTTGCCGGTGTCGCTGCATAGATAAGACCGTGTTTGGTTGGTTTTTCTGCCGGGGAAAGTACTTCCACGATCGGTGAGCTTCCTGATTTTGCAATGGAGCCCATGGCTTTTTCTACGATGTTGCAGAGTCCGCCTTTTTTGTTTCCCGGGGTCGGGTTAGCGCTTCTGTCTACGTTTCCTTCTGCAAGGTAATGATCGTACCAGCGCATTTCTGCTGCAAGTTTGTCTCTTACTTCTGCGCTGACGCAGCGTTCTGCAAGGTAATGTACTCCGTCACGTACTTCTGTTACTTCGGAGAACATAACGGTTGCGCCGCCTTTTACCAGCATGTCTGCCGCATATCCTGCGGATGGGTTTGCAGTCACGCCGGAGAATGCATCGCTTCCACCGCACTGCATACCGATGCAGAGTTTGGATAATGGAAGTGTTTCTCGTTTTCTTTCGTTGAGGATCGCGAGTTTTTTGTCTGCCATTTTCATGAGGGCGTCAACCATGGCATCGAAGCCTTTCTGTTCCTGGAGAATAATGACATTTTCAGGTGTAATATCGGCTTCATCGAGGAGCATCTGTACAGTGAATTTCTCACAGCCAAGTCCGACTACCATGAGCTGTCCGCCGAAGTTTGGATGTTTGACGAGATTTCTGAGTGCACGGATCGGGACTTTTGCCTCAGGTGCGTTGATGGCAACGCCGCAGCCGTATGCGTGGTTGATCGGGACGATGTCGTCTACGTTTGGATATTTTGGAAGAAGTTCTTCTTTCATTTTCTTTACTGCGACATTCAGTACTCCTGTTACGCACTGTACGGTGGTGCTGATCCCGAGGATGTTTCTGGTTCCTGCGTAGCCGCCGTCTGGATTTGCATATCCTTCGAAGGTAGTTACCGGCGGTTCAGGCAGGTCTGTGACGATGTTTTTGCCGAACTCCATGTCATCTACGGATGGCGGGGTTGGGAGTTCGAGCATGAATTCGTTGATCCAGTCGCCGCGTTTGATCGGGTTCATGGCGTATCCGAGGATCACGCCGTAGCGGATGACCGGGCTTCCTTTTGGAATGTCAGCCAGTGCGACTTTGTGTGCCTGCGGGATGTCCTGGTTGATGTGGATGCCTTCCACTTCTGATCCTGCGCTCAGTGGCTGAACAGCGATGGCTACGTTGTCAGACTGGTTTATTTTTACTAGCAGTGACATTTTGGATTCCTCCTTTGCTTTGTTGAGGTTATTATAACGCAGGAGGTTGTATAAGTAAAATTCATTGTAGTTATAGTTCTCTTAATTTTTCTAATTTACATATTGGAATGTGGAGGGGATTGGGGTAGAATGGAGGTAAGGAGGTACCCACAATGGATTTACGTCAAATACAATATATTGTAGCAATCGCGGAAGAAAACAACATCACCCGTGCAGCGGAAAAGCTTTATATCACGCAGTCTGCGCTTAACCAGCAGCTTCTTAAACTTGAAAAGGAACTCGGTGTGCAGCTTTTTCATCGTTCGCGGACGGACTGGCATCCTACGGAAGCTGGGGAGATTTATCTGAAAGCTGCACGGGAAATGCTGTTGCTTAAGAAGGATACTTATCACAGGATCCATGATCTCGCGAAGATCCAGCAGGGGGAGCTCAGTGTTGGCTTTACGCCTGGGCGTGGGATCGCCATGTTTTCTAATGTGTATCCGAAATTTCACCGCCTGCATCCTAATATCCAGGTCACTCCACGGGAACTCAGTGTCCAGAAACAGCAGGAACTCCTGATATCCGGTGAGTTGGATCTGGGATTCGTGACACTTGTTCCGGAACAGCAGAAACCTGCTCTGAGTTATATTCCTTTAGCTTCCGAGGATATTTTTGCTGCCGTTCCGATCCGCCATCCGATCGCCACACCACCGGAGGAAGGATGGACAAATGCTGTTCCTGTTCGCGAGGGTGAGATTTCCGAACTGAACCTTTATGCGCTACGCGAGGAACCTTTTGTCCTCACGTACAAAGAATCCACGCTTCGCGACCTGACCGACCACATCTTCGAATCTGCCAGTTTCAAGCCTCATGTACTCTTTGAGACCTCCAGCAATGCAACCATCACCACTATGGTCGGGGCTGAAATGTGCTGTGGCATCATTCCTGCTTTTTATGCCCGTGGACACGAGGACAAGATCCGATTCTTCACTCTCCCTGGCAAGCCCTCCTGGAACATCATGGCATGTCACCACAAAAAACGTTATCTCAGCAAAGCAGCCAGAGATTTCATATCCCTGGCTGAAGAATTCTGGAGTTAAATTTTATAGATTGTACATTTTGTTCTGATTTTGTGTTATAATAATGTTGCTGCCGCTCCTCCAGCAGAAAGGAGGTGTATCTCTTGGATGATTTTTTCACCACACTTCTTGTCACCGTGTTAGCAAATGTAATTAGCTATTACATATGCAAATGGCTGAGCGGTAGACAATAGGTAGCAACAGCCTAAACGGAATAGCTCACCGTAACGAGCAACAGCCTAAACGGAACAGCTCCCCGTTAACGAGCAAGAAAACCCCCAGAGCGGCAACTCTGGGGGTTTTCGTTTTGCCTCTTGGAATTTCACCACATTCCTTAGCTATTATTTATTATATGTCTTTCCCTGGTAAAAGTCAACTTTCTTTTTCCATATACGCGATCATCGCCACGGCCGCTTTCTTTGCCTGTTCTACGGCATGGACGACGGTTTTGGAGCCGTGTACGACATCTCCTGCGGCGAAGACGCCTTCTCTGGTGGTCATTTCGTTTTCGTCTACGATGAGGAGACCTTTGTCGGAGCCTTCCAGTCCTACTGTTGTGCGGATCAGGCGGTTTCTTGGTCCCTGGCTGATGGCGATGATCGTGGAATCTGCTTCCACCTGGTCTTCTCCTTCCTCGTATCCGACGACTTTATTATTCTCATCAATGACCGAAGTCTTGAATACCGGGCCGGTTTCCGTTATGCGCTCGATTGCTTTTCCAAAGACAAACTGTGCGCCATCCAGCTCTGCATACGCCATTTCATGCGAGTTCGCCGCTACATGCGTTCCGCGGGCGTACAATGTCACCTGCAGTGCACCGTTTCGAAGAGCTGTCCGCGCAACGTCCATTGCCGCATTTCCCATTCCAATAATGGCGACTTTTTCTCCCAGATCATATGCTGCCGGATTTTCCAGATAGTCAATGCCGAAATGCACATTCGCCAGACATTCCCCCGGAATCCCCAGGTTTCGTGCTTTCCACACTCCTGTTCCAACAAACACGCTTGCATATCCGTCGCGGAAAAGGTCATCGATCGTCAGAACTGTTCCGATCGCAGTATGCGGACGGATGCGGATACCCATCGCAAGGATCTGCTTTTCCAGACGATCCAGGATAGATTTCGGCAGACGGAATTCCGGGATTCCGTAACGTGTGATACCGCCGATCTTGTCCTGCTGCTCAAAGATCGTCACCTTATACCCATGCTGTGCCAGAATGATCGCCACCGTCAATCCTGCCGGACCTGCCCCGATCACTGCCACCGGTTTTTTCTTTTCTTCTGGAATCTGAAGTTTCATTCGATCCAGATAAGTGTCCGAAATATAGTTCTCAATACTGGAAAAATGCACCGGATTGCCTTTCTTTCCAAGTACACAGTGACCGGCACACTGCTGCTCATGGTCACACACGATCGAGCAGATCACAGACATCGGATTATTCTGAAACAGCTCCGCCCCCGCATCCATGACCTTGTGCTCCTTGAACATCTGGATAATATGCGGGATCGGTGTATGCACCGGACATCCTTCCATACATCTTGGTTTCTTACAATTGAGACAGCGGTTTGCCTCATCTATGATATGGATCGCCATAGCGTTTCCTCCTTACGTCAGATCATATTTATTTATCACGCCATATTTTTTCATTCGTCTCCACAACGTCGTTGTGCTGATTCCAAGCTCCTTCGCCACTGCTGAACGGTTTCCCTGGTGTTTTTCCAGAAGTTCCGTCAGACGCGCGGCCTCCGGGTGCTGATAGATCACTGTTGTGCCATCTTCCGAAATTCTTTCTTTTACAGGATACAATGTGTCCAGAAGAAAATATACATAGTCACTGGTGATCGTCTTCTTGGGTGAAGTCAGAAAAAGTCTTTCACAAAACGACTCCAGTTGGATTTCATTCCCCTGCCATCCAAATCCGGCAAGTGCCTCCATCGCATCCTCTGCGATCTTTGGAAATCTTGCATATCTTTTTGTAAATCTTACCCTGCAGTCCTCCACGATCGCACGGATATCCTGCGGGCGCTTCCGAAGCGGAGGAATCTCCACCGTAAGGCTGTTCAGGAGATAATAAAGATCCTGCCGGAATCTGCCCTGCTCTACATACTGGTAAAGATCTGCTCCCGTTATCGCTATGATACGGTTATCCAGCGTCTGGCTTCGCTCCAGGTCATTCTGGATCAGGGAATCATACCGTATCGCACGGTACAGACGATACTGGCACAGAAGTGAAAGTTTTTCTATTTCAGAGATTACGATCGTTCCATGATCGCCGATCGCAAGTGCCCCTTTTTTCATGCTCTCGTCTTCTGCATCCGGGTTTCCAAAAAGCCTGTCCACCTGCATCTGTTCTGTCATACCGCTGCAATTCACTGCAACAAAAGGCCCCGCTTTATAGGAACTGTTGTTGTGGATGCACTGTGCCAGTTTTTCCTTATCTGTTCCGTCTTCTCCACAGATCAGCACAGGATTCTTTGACAGGGCGTACATTTTGGAAAGTTCCACGCAGTATTCCATTTCTTTACCAGTGATCCTGATATCAGAAAAATGAGCATACGCCACGTAGCCCTTCAGGTAATAGGAATGCAGCTCATCTGCATCATTTTTTCGGACAGAAGCATTTCGATAGAGTGAAATGATCGCGCCACGAATCTTGTTTTCATACTGGATCGGTGCTGCCGTGAGCATCATCGGAACACCAGCCACATAGACCGAGGTCATAAATGAATCTCTTTTTCCGCTCAGAACGTCATCGATATACCGTTGTTCCAGTTCCGGGATCACTTTTTCCAGGGCAGTTCCTTCAAGCTGAGAAGCTTTTTTGTGAAAAAGTTCTTCTCCTGCACGGTTTACGATCATGATCTCTTTGTTTTCATCAATTTCCAGAATCCCGTTATAGGAATTATCCAGCACTGTCTCAAACTGTGCGGTAAAATTTTTCTCTGCCTCCGCAGTCAGGATCATCTTTTTTGCCACGCCGATAGCGGAACGGATCGACTCCTCTGTGGAATCGATGAACTGCGCCGGAATGCCTTTCTGTGCCGCCAGTGCATTGACGGTATCGCCGCCGAGCAGGACATCTGCGCCTTCCTGTATCGCAAGGTCTACTTTTTCTGCTGCCTGCTCAATGGCTGTGATGTCATAAAATTTCAGCCGGATATCAAAAAGCTCATCTGCATAAGTTGTATCGCTGAACATGTTTTTGAAACCGATCAGTGCGATCTGCGGGCACTTTTTGTCCGGGACTTTTTTCTTGGCGCTGGCGATCATAAGACCGATTTCCTGGCCTGTAAGTGTCAGTTCTGCAACAGGAATATTTGTGTACTGGCGGATAAAAGCTGCCTGCACGCCTCGGGCAAGAACCACCTCCGCGCCCTGCTCTACGGCCTGTCTTGCTTCATAGACAGAGTCGGAAGTCTTGATCACTTTGAGGATGTCGATATCCAGTTCGTCCTCCCGGATTACATTTCTTGCCTGTTCCAGCATATATTCCTTTGGAAGTAAAATCGCTATTTTTGACATAAAAGATCCTCCATTCCACTCAAAAAAGCCCCGGCAGGCTCATGGCAACCTGTCGAGGCTTTCTTTACGGTTAGCAAAAGTCTTACCTTATTATATACCGGATTTTAGTCTCTTGTAACTGTTACATTACCAATTTTTTCGTAGAATTTTACAATGCTGGAATGATCTTCTTTTTCGTGTCCGTCTGCTTTGAGTGCCTGCATGATCTCCATAAGTTCTCCTGTCAGCGGAAGCGGTGCGCTTACGGCATGTCCTGCATTGAGGGCGTTGTTCAGGTCTTTGATGTGAAGTTCAATACGGAATCCCGGTTTGAAGTTTCTGTCCATCATCATAGGTGCTTTTGCATCGAGGACTGTAGATCCTGCAAGTCCGCCGCGGATTGCCTGGTATACAAGCTCCGGATCTGTTCCGGCTTTCTTTGCCAGGGTGAGGGCTTCGGATACTGCTGCAATGTTGACTGCAACGATGATCTGGTTTGCAAGTTTTGCAACGTTTCCTGATCCGATCGGTCCTACGTATACAACGGAACCAGCCATAGCCATCATCAGGTCATAGTATTTATCAAAAGTCTCTTTCTTTCCGCCAACCATTACAGAAATGGTTCCATCGATTGCTTTCGGTTCTCCACCGGAAACAGGTGCGTCCAGCATGTCGATGCCTTTCTTTGCAAGCTCTGCGGAGATTGCTTTGCTCTCGGTAGGATCAATGGAGCTCATGTCGATCAGGACACTTCCTTCTTTGCCGCCCTCGATGATTCCGCCTTCGCCAAGTGCAACTTCTCTTACCTGTGGGGAGTTCGGGAGCATGGTGATGATCACATCTGCTTCTTCTGCAACTTCACGTCCGCATGTTACAGTTTTGGCTCCGAGTGCTTCCATTTCTTTGAGGGTTTCTTTATTATGTGTGGTTACAACCATTTCGTAACCTGCTTTCATGAGGTTTTTGCACATCGGTTTTCCCATGATTCCAAGACCAATAAATCCAACTTTCATTGTTATTTCCTCCTGATTCTTCTACAATATTGATTTCGTTGTTTCTTTACGTATCTTTCAACTGTCCTTATTGTAGCCGACTTCATTTGAAAATTCCATTGACAAAAGACTCAAAAAAATGGGGTGGTTTTTATGGTTTTATAAAAACGTTGCAAAAAATGAAAGGTTTGTTTCATTTTTTGATATTTGCTTTCTATTTTTTCTTTTATTTTGTCTGGTAGACTAAGAAGACCGCAGAGGGGGCTGGCGGTTTTCTCTGCTCCCAAGCAAATAAATCCCACGAATTTAAGGGATAAAAAAAGGAATGGAGCCAAAAAACTCCATCCCTTTTACCCAATTTTTTAATTGGAAAAAATTCTCTCCTTCACACTCTCCACATCAGACGCTTCCGTCAACTCCTTAAAGCTCTGCGGATCCGCATCCACATCAAACTGCCCGATGACCTGCATAAGGTCATCACAACTATACGCATTCTCATAAATCCCCGTCGCATACCCATACAGTTCAACATATTCTTCCTCAGACTTCGCAGTCCAGAGATTCTGGTACAGGCGTACTGCCTCACCGTTTTCCCGGACTACATCCGGAGTTCCGGTGATCGCGTTGTAGATCATTGCGAAGGCCGGGCCTGCCATGGAAGCGTATTTGCCGCGTACATAGTCGATCGGTGCATTTCCAAAAGAATCTTTTTCTTTGAAGATTTCAAAATTCTGCTCAGAAAAGCTGTCGATCGCGCCGACCATGATGTTGCTGTCCTGATCTTTTTCCTTATCGGAGATCTTATCCAGATAGGCAGATACATGGAACGCACTCATAAGCGTATCACAGGTGCCTTCCGCAAATGCGGTCTCCAGATTGTCAAGTCCCTCTCCACCCTCGGTATATCCCGGGCAGATCGTAACGTGTAAATTTCCGTCCTTGTCTGTGAGTTCGGTCACTTTATCTGTTGCAGAAAGTTTTTCTGCATCTTCATCAAGTACAAGTCCCGCTTTTTCTTCCAGAGTGTTCAGCATTCCCCAGGTTCTTACCTGATGAAGTCTGTTTCCAGAAGATGCACCGCCTGACATGATCACGATGTTTCTGGCATCTTTATCCAGAAAAAACTCTGTCATGTCGCAGCCGGCCTGATAAACGGTCTCAAGATCCGGTCCGACGCTTCCCATGTACCATGGATTATCTTTGATGACCTCATAGTTCTCATCGCTTACCGTATTGGAACCCAGTGCATAGTAGATTTCCTCTTCTTCACAGGTTTTGATAACGTTTGTAAGCCCATCTGCATATCCGGCAAAAGAAATGATCCCCTCTGCACCTTCTGCTTTGGCTTCTTCAATAAATGCCTTTTCTTCCTCAGAATCTGCAATTTTTCCTGAAAAAATAAATTTTACAGGAAAACCTTCCTGGATGTAATCACGGTAATAGTCCGCAAACATTTCCATCTCCGCAGAGTCCGGATCATATACAACTACACCGATCGTATGAACATCTCCGTCTGAGTAGTCTTCCACATCGGCCCATACAGTGCTCTGAGTGCCGGCAATAAGTGCCGCACTCATCATCAGAGTGAGTATTCTTCTCTTCATCTACTTGCCTCCTTCTGTTTATTTTGTGATATTTTCTACATAAAAGCAGGCAACTTCATGACCCGGTGCAATTTCTTTTAATTCCGGCATTTCTTTTTTGCACTGTTCCGTACAGTGTTCACAGCGGTTCTGGAACGGGCAGCCTACCGGTACATCGAGCGGACTTGGTGCTTCGCTTTCAATGCTTTCAATCTTTTTGGCTGGATCCATATGAACAGAGAACTGTGCTCCGACAAGTGCTTTGGTATATGGATGTTCCGCATTTCCTGAAACATCTTCGCCCGGAATCGTTTCCACGATATGTCCCAGGTACATGACTGCGATCTGATGCGCGAAAGAACGGATCAGCGCCAGGTCATGGCAGATAAAGATCATGCAGATATTTTTTTCTTTCTGCAGACGTACCAGAAGCTCGATGACAGACTCCTGTACGGAAACATCCAGTGCAGAAGTTGCTTCATCACAGACCAGGATCTCCGGTTCCAGAGAAAGTGCTCTTGCGATACTGATCCTCTGACGCTGTCCACCACTCATGTTGTGCGGATAACGGTCTACAAACTCTTCCGGAAGTTCTACCATGCGGAGAAGTTCTCTTGCTTTTGCATCTCTTTCGTTTCTTTTGATCTTTTTGTAGTTCATCAGAGGCTCTGTCAGAATATCCCTGATCTTCATCTTCGGGTTAAAAGATGCCATCGGATCCTGGAAGACCATCTGAAGGTTCTGGCGGTTTTCCCAGGTTTCTTTCTTTGAAAGCCCTGTGATGTTTTTGCCGTGATAAAGAATCTCACCGCTGGTCGGTTTTTCCAGGAAAGTCACCATGCGGACAAATGTAGATTTACCGCATCCACTCTCTCCTACGATCCCGAGAGTCTTTCCTTTATACATGGTCAGGTTGATATCATTGCAGGCAGTCAGGGTTCTTCCGCGGGAAGCAGGGAACTGTTTTACAATATGCTTTGCCTGCATGACGATCTCATGATTTTCAGACATATCGTTTTCCCTCCATTTCCGGAACTGCATCAAGCAGTTTCTTTGTGTAATCGCTGGTCGGGTTATTCAGGACCTCTTCTCTGGTTCCGTGGTCTACCACCTTGCCGTGGTGCATAACGATCAGCTGATCTGCCATATAAGCTGCTACTCCGATATTATGTGTAACAATGATGATCCCTGTTCCGAAATCATCGCGGAGCTCCATCATCTGACGGACGATCTGTGCCTGTGTTGTTACGTCCAGAGCACTTGTCGGCTCATCTGCCAGAAGAAGTTCCGGGTTAAAAGTCATCGCCATAGCAATTCCGACACGCTGGCGCATACCTCCGGATAACTGATACGGATAACTGTTCATGATGTTTTCCGCATCCGGAAGTCTCATTTTGGAAAGCATGGTGACTGCTCTCTGCCAGGCATCTTTTTTTGCCATAGCCTCATGTGTACAAATATATTCTACATATTGGCTGCCAATCTTACGGATCGGGTTCAGGGTTCCGCCACAGTCCTGGAAGATCATTGACATCTTGCTGCCACGGATCTTTCTCCAGTCGCTTTTGGAATTTTTCAGAAGAGATTCCCCGTGAAAGAGGATATCTCCTGAAGTAACCTGTCCCGCTCCGGGGAGAGCCCCCAGAACGGCACGGATCACTGTGGTCTTACCACTTCCGCTCTCACCTACAACACTGATGATCTCACCCTTTTTCATGGAAAGGTTAAAATGCTCGATCGTAGGATCATGATGTCCATACTGTACAGCCAGATCTTTAATTTCCAGCATTCTTACAGTCTCCTTTATTATTCAGCCATCTGCATGTCAGCAGTTACCCAGTAGTAATCCATTGGATACATTACAAGTCCTTCTACGCTTGCTTTGGAGATAAGGAATGTGTTTTCATATCCGAAGAATACAGTAGCTGCATCGTCCATGATCGCCTGCTGGATCTTTACAATCAGTTCTTTTCTTGCATCTGTATCGATTGTTTCTGCCAGCTCATCCAGCCATTTGTCTACATCTTCATTTGCATATCCTGCTGTGTTGTTTGCAGATGTGCTGTACCAGTTCTCACGAAGGTAGTTTTCCGGGTCACCTGTGTTTGCAACAAGTACGTTCCAGATCAGGAGATCGTACTGAGAGGAATCACGGCGGTCAAGAAGTGTCTCGTAAGATACGCAGTCAAGTTTGATGTTGATTCCGATCTCTTTGAGGCTTGCCTGAGCTGCCTGTGCATATACACCGAGTTCTGCACGGCTGTCATAGTATACAAAAGTAAGTTCTACCGGGTTTCCGTCCGGATCTTCTACATATCCGTCACCATCTACATCTTTGTATCCTGCATCTTCAAGAACCTGTTTTGCTCCATCCGGATCGTAAGCGTTCTCATCGTTCAGATCATCATAGCCATAATCCAGTGTCGGCGGTACCGGTGCTTTTCCTGGTGTTGCGCCGCCCTCAAGCAGAACGCTTGTGTAAGTTTCTTTGTCAAGTCCACGAAGAACTGCCTGACGAAGTGCCAGATCTCCGAGTGCTCCGTTCTGGTTCATGAATGCATAAGTAGAACGAAGGGATTCCAGGGACTGGATGTTGTAGTTGTCATTTCCGTCAAATTCAAAAACGTTCTCTGTCTTTAAGTTGTAAGCAACATCGATCTCACCGGACTGAAGAGCCATGGAACGTGTTGTCTGGTCGCCAATGATACGAAGAGTTACGCTGTCATTCGGAACATCTCCATCCCAGTAGTACTCGTTGCGTACAACAACGGTATCACCTGACGGGTCAAAAGACTGGAATGCATACGGTCCTGTACAAACTGGTCCTTCCATTGCGATGTTGGAGTTGTCAATGCTGGTGTCCATGATCAGGAACAGCGGGTCTGCCAGACATCCTGCCATGTTTGCGTTTGCTCTGTTCAGGTTGAATATGATGTTCTGTCCATCAACTTCAATGCTGTCAATATCAAAGAACTCCGGTACACGGTTTGACATTTCGATGGTACGCTCCAGAGATGCTTTTACAAGCTCTGGTGTCATATCGTTACCGTTTGAGAATTTAACGCCCTCACGAATCGTAAATGTCCATGTTTTTCCATCTTCACTGTTGGTCCACTCTGTTGCAAGACATGGTACCATGTTTCCTTCTTCATCAAACCTGGTAAGACCCTGGCCAACGCCGTAACGGGAGATAACCCAGCTGAAGTACTGCTCTGTCGGCTCCAGTGTATCAGCGAAGCTTGTTACACCGATCGTCATTGTTCCTGCTGCAAATACGGATGTTGGAACGAGTGCCATTGTCATGAGACCTGCAAGTGCTGCTGCACAGACTTTTTTTGCGATTCTGTTTTTCATATATTTTTCTCCTTTATTTTTCGGTAGTTTACGATACCTACGAATTGCTCCGTTACCAAGTAACTTTCGCAATTCTACCCTCTCTTCGCATATCGCGGGATTATCATCCCACTTTTATGCTCATATCGGGGCGGGTTCCAAGATTCTTCATCCACTTATGAGCAAGCTCATGTGGATTCAGCTCTTTTCACCCTGGTATCTGTGTTAGTCCTGTCTCGGGTCAAGAATATCACGGATACTGTCGCCGAGCATGTTAAATACGATTACTACGATTACGATGGCGATACCCGGTGCGATCATAAGCCACGGTGCTTTTGCCATATAAGTTCTTCCTTCATTCAGCATCAGTCCCCATTCCGGTGTCGGTGCCACGGCTCCGAATCCCAGGAAAGAAAGAGATGCAAGTTCAAGCATCATGGTTCCCATATCTGCCGCTGCTGTTACAGTCATGATCGTCAGCATGTTCGGGAGAATATGTTTCCATAAGATTTTGAATGTGCTTGTGCCGTTTACGATCGCGGCTTCCACATACAGATTACGTTTTACTTTCAAAACCATACTTCTTGCCAGACGTGCGTATTTTGTCCAGCTTACCGCTGTGATCGCGATAACTCCGTTACGAAGGCTTGGTCCGAGCATACCTGCAATTGCGATAGCCAGGATCATTCCCGGGAAAGAGATCATCATATCTGCGATTCGCATGATCACCTGATCGATCCAGCCGCCAAAATATCCGGCAATGATTCCAAGGAAAGTACCTACAACAAAAATCGTTGCCACAAGGATCAGGGTAGACACCAGTGAAGTTCTGGTACCATAGATCACACGGGAAAGAAGATCACGTCCGAGTTTATCAGCGCCAAGAGGGTATTCCGCACACGGGGCTTTGAGTGAATCGATCATCACTGCTTCCAGAGGATCCTTCGGTGCGATCCACGGGGCAAAAACTGCCACGCCTACAACAGCGAGAGCCAGAATAAAGAATAAGGTAAACTGTTTGTGAGCCAGGAAAAAATTCTGTTTCTTCAATTTACTTAACCTCCTTTATTCTTGGGTCCAGATAAGTATAGGACAGGTCAACGATGATATTGATGACCATGTACATGATCGCGATCATAAGTACGTATGCCTGTACCATCGGGTAGTCACGACAGGCGATCGCCTTGATCGCCATGCTTCCCATTCCAGGCCAGTTGTAAATGATCTCAACAACTGCTGTTCCTCCGAGCAGAGAGCCGAGGGAAAGACCAAGAAGTGTTACAATAGGAAGCATTGCGTTTGGAAGTACATGTCTCCAGAGGATCACGCTTTCTTTGATCCCTCTCATTCTGGCTCCAATGACATAATCCTGTCTGAGTTCTTCCAGCACTGCGTTTCGTACCTGTCTGGTATATTTTGCAGACATGGAAAGCGCCAGTGTCACAGACGGCAGGATCATTGCCTTGAAATCAGTCGTACCTCCTGCTACGTTGATCCAGCGAAGCTGCACTCCAAAGATGCTCAGAAGAATCAGGCCGATCCAGAAGCTCGGGATAGATACCCCGAAAAACGTGATTCCGCGGATCAGATAATCCGGCCACTTGTTCTGATATACCGCGGAGAGGATTCCGCATGGTATGGAGAACAGGATCATCAGAAGAAGCGCGAAGAGCGACATCTGAAGGGTCGGCCAAAAACATTTCATCAGTTTCTCAGTTACAGGAACTTTAAATGCATATGAAGTTCCCATGTCTCCGGTAAGTACTCCTTTTACCCAGGAACCGTACTGCACCAGAAACGGCTGGTCAAGGCCCAGTTCATGTCTCGTCTGTTCGAGAAGTTCCGGTGTCGGCAGGTTACCACACTCTGTCAGCATGATCTCCGCCGGGTCACCTGGTGAAAGGTAAGTAAGTCCAAATGTAAAGAAACTTACACCGATCAGAACGATCAGGATCTGCAGAAGCCTTTTTCCAAATTGTTTTTTTGACATTGTTTCTCCTTCCTACATTGTAGAGGTTTTGTTACTGTTTACTTCGTTCACAGTATCAGCGACTTTAACTGGATCAGATTCAATTTTAAAAATGGCAGGGGAAATACACCTTTGAATAAAAGCGCAGAAAAAAACATCCGTAAACAACATAATACGGACGTTTGCACACAAAAAAACAATGTTTCCTATCTACCGTAAGAATCATATCTGATCATCCATAAGCAGGTCTCCTGACTTAAGATCTTTGCTCCAAAACTCCTTCCCAGACTGGCGACTGCCACTCCAGTGGATTATGTTTCGCAACTCCCTATCACAGTGACGGGATCGTACCGGAATTCGACCGGTTTCCCTTTTAATCCGTGTATGTAAAATAAAAAATATTTTACTGGAACTTATAGAGGCTGGTTCAAAACCAACAAATGTTATTTGATTTGCTTTTCAAGCATATATTATATTTTGTGTGTTGTCTAGTTTTTTTTTGCTGGATATTGTATTTTTATTAAAACAATGTTTCATGGGGACTTCCCATGTGCCCGCGATTTACATTGGCATGTAAGAAGATTTTCGTATAAATAAGCGCAGACTTGCACGGTTGCCCCATGAGTCTGCGCTTACTTATGTTGTTGGTTTTTCTGTATAGTTCAGATTTGCACCTGAAACTAATCAATCCTACGTATTCTATTGTTCTACCTGCTTCCGCAGTATCACATACTACGGGCCCGTCAACATCACGCCTTCGACGTGCTCGCGGGAACCCCAGTTCTCGCAAGCTCAAGTTCCCGCGCTTTTCGCGTCAGCGAAACAGCCTTAAACAGTTGACGTCAACCCGTTCCGTCTTGATGCACCAGGCGTGGCCAAAAAGGGGGAGTCTGAGGGGGACAATCGGCCTTCGCAACTATGAGATCGTCCCCCTCAGGGTTTTCTTATTTGCCAAACAGCCGCCCCGCTGGGCAGTTCCCATCAGGAATTTCTGAAACGGCTCAGAAATTCCTTCGTCTGTTCTTTCTGTGGATCTTCAAAGATCTGCTGGGAAGTTCCCTCTTCCACGATAACTCCATCGCCCATGAAGATCACATGCTTCGCCACATCTCTGGCGAAGGCCATCTCATGTGTGACGATGATCATCGTCAGACCATCTTTGGCAAGGGTTCTCATGACTTCCAGAACCTCTCCGACCATCTGCGGGTCGAGGGCGGATGTCGGCTCGTCAAAGAGCAGGATCTCGGGTTCCATCGCAAGGGCTCTTGCAATCGCTACCCTCTGCTTCTGTCCACCGGAAAGCTGTTTCGGCTTTGCATTGATGTATGGGGCCATGCCGACTTTTTCGAGATACATCATTGCGTTTTTGTGTGCCTCTTCTTTGCTTTTTTTGAGGACTTTTTCCTGTCCGACTGTGCAGTTTTTGAGAACTGTCATATTGTTAAAAAGGTTAAAGTTCTGGAACACCATGCCGACTTTGGAGCGGTACTCCGGAACGTTCACGTGTTTGTCCATGATGTTTGTTCCGTGGTAGCGGATCTCGCCGGATGAAGGTGTCTCCAGAAGGTTCATACAGCGCAGCAGTGTGGATTTACCTGAACCGGAAGGTCCGATGATGCAGGTAACATCTTTCGGTTTTACAGAGAAATCAATGTCTCTCAGGATCTCATGTGTTCCGAAGGATTTTCCCAGGTGCTGCACTTCCAGGATCGTTTCACTCATTCTCTGTTGTCCTTCCTTTCCTTATAAGAATACATACCACTTGTATGTGTCAGGGTATCTGCGGTTGCCAGGTCGTAGTTGTCCGGTCCGTCCATCTTACGCTCGATCACGCGAAGGATCCTGGAACAGGTAAAGGTCATGATAAAGTAAATAACCATGGCAATTGTGAAGGACTCAAAGTATGTATACAGTGCACCTGCCACACCTTTGGTCGTGTAAAAAAGTTCTACCGTACCGATGATGGAAAGTACACAGGTATCTTTGATGTTGATGATCAGGTTGTTGCCGATCTGCGGCATGATGTTACGCAGTGCCTGTGGCAAAATAACATTGATCATGGTCTGTACATGTGTCATGCCGATCGCCTTGGCTCCTTCTGTCTGACCCGGGTCAATGGAAAGGATACCGCCGCGGACAGTCTCTGCCATGTATGCACCTGTGTTGATGGATACGATGAAGATCGCGGCAAACCACATGGACATATTGATATTGAACAGGTATGCACTACCGAAGTAGATAAACATTGCCTGTGCCATCATAGGAGTTCCACGGAAGAACTCCACATAGCAGGCAAGGATAAATTTCACGATTTTGATCAGTACCTTCTTGGCTGTGGAATCGTTTTTGTCTACCGGGATCGTCTGCACGATACCTACGAGAAAACCGATGATGCATCCAAAAAGTGTTCCGACCAGTGCCAGCCACATGCTGACTCCGGCTCCCTTCGCGAAAGAGGGACCATATTGCTGAAGAAGATATATGATTCTTCCTCCAAAACTTTCAGGCAGCATTTTTCTCCTCCTTTATGACTCGCTGGACAGTGGCTGAACTGAGATTGCTTCGTCCATCATATCGTTGAAGTCGTCTTCTGTCATCTCGCTTAAAACTCCGTTGATCGCATCTTTGAGTTCATCGTTTCCTTTCTTGAGGGAGATACCGATGTTGATGTCCTCGTCAGATACTTCGAATTCTCCGTCTGTTCCTGTGAAGTCAAGGAGTTTGAAATCCGGGTAAGCTACGCAGGCAGCTTTTCCTGTAGGCATATCTGTTACGACTGCATCACATTTACCGGATTCCAGAGCTACCAGCATTGCCGGTGCACTTTCCTGTGCTGGAAGGATGTTTCCGTCCGGGATCTGCGGCAGGCAGGAATCATACCAGATGGTATTCTGCTGGGAAGTAACTGTTGCTCCTTTGAGGTCTTCTACACTTGCTGCGTCTTTATAGTCTCCATCCCCTTTTACCAGAGTGATGATCGATGCATAATAATATGGATTTGTGAAATCAACCATCTGCTGACGTTCTTTGGTGATGGACTGTCCTGCGATAACACAGTCAACCTGTCCGGACTGAACTGCCGGTACGAGGGAATCCCAGTCAAGTTTGACGATCTCAAGGTCGTAACCAAGTTCGTCTGCGATCTTCTTCGCCATCATAACGTCATAACCATATGCATAGTCGGAACTTCCGGAGATCTGCACTGCTCCGTTGGAATCATCCGGCTGTGTCCAGTTGTATGGAGCGTATCCGCATTCCATTGCAACTTTGAGGGTCTTTTTGTCAGCCGCGCTTACACTCTGTACGCCAAATACTCCGCATGTCATAGATGCTGCTACGGCTGCTACTGTCAACATTCTCCACATTTTGCTCTTTCTCATTTTCGTTTCCTCCTGAAATATATATTTTTCATCCATATGTCCTTGCGGAACATATCACCGTGTTGAATAAAGCAGATGGGACTGCTTTAAAGTAAAAAAAAGCGCACGGAACTATGAAGTGCCCCGTTGCGCTTTATGCCATTTTAATACTTTATCTTTGGAAAGTCAACATTTTTGTTTGCCGGGGGCACCCGGCAGTGGCGCATTTGTAATGCAAGACCGCCCCACAAAACAAAAAAAACGGCAGTTTTTACACCACCGTTTTTATGCATACATTTTATGAAAAATTATGACGGTCTTCTTACAGAAAGAATAGTCCTATAAGTAGCATCATTACTAATCTTAATACCATCCTGGGAGTTAGACGCATGTACAATCTGTCCATTACCCATATAGATTGCAACATGTCCACCGTAGCAGATCAGGTCGCCTGGCTGGGCATCTGCGTAGGAAACTTCGGTTCCCCAGTTCTGCTGCTCGTAGGATGTTCTCGGAAGGCTGTAGCCAAACTGTGCATATACACTCTGTGTAAATCCAGAGCAGTCCGCACCGCTTGTAAGGCTTGTTCCACCCCATACATACGGGTTTCCGACAAACTGCAGTGCATAGTCTACGATAGAAGAGCCAGAACCACTGGATGAGCTGGAAGAACTGGATGAAGTATCTACATCCTCCGGATTTACAGTGTTGTCACTGTCGATCACATTGCCATATTCATCATGTTTTACACCGTCGCTGCTGTCAGATGTGCTCTCGTCATCACTGCTGTCGGTGTTTTCGTCATCAGAAGAGTCTTCACTGTCAGAATCCTCATCCTCTGTGCATCCATCATCTTCTGTATACTCACCATCCTCAGAAATCTCTTCCTGATCTTCTTCATCAGTATTCTCATCATACTGATTTTCCTGATTTTCCTGCTCCTGTGCAGCCTCTTCCTCGGCTTCCTGTCTTGCAGCTTCTTCTGCAGCAGCTGCCGCTTCTGCCTCTGCCTGACGTCTTGCTTCTTCCTCAGCTGCAATTCGCTCTGCCTCAAGCTGTTCGATCTCTGCCTGCTGCTGAACGATCAGGTTGGAATACTCTGTTGCCATCTGCTGTGCGTATGCGATCTCATTGTCGCAGTCTGCGGAGTTGGCTTTCTTGGTATCGATCTGTGTCTGAAGGTTTACTGACTCAGATTCGTATTCCTGTTTCATTCCCTCGAGTTCTGCCTTCTCCTGTTTGTACTGGTCACCGAGCTGTGTTACCTGGTCGATGGTGTTGGCATATTTCTCAAGGCTCTGTCTGTCGTATTCATACATCTTCTGTGTGTATTCTGCTTTAGTAAGAAGATCAGAAAGGTTATCAGCATCCATCATCATCTGGAACCATGCAGCATTGCCGCCCTTCTCATAGATGTACTGAATACGTTCTTTCATTGCTTCGTACTGTTTAGTCTTAGCATTCTGTGCTTTCTCAAGTGCTGTCTGGGTATTCTGAATGTCAGTTTCTTTATTGCTGATATCTCCCTCAAGGGTCTGAATGGAAACCATGACATTCACAAGATTTGCATCCAAAGCATCAATTTCGCTCTGTAACTGCTGCTTTGCTGAATAAAGCTGGTCGATCTGTGCGTATGTAGCATCCAACTGTGCGCTGGTAGCTGCCTGTTCCTCTCTCAGCTCGTCTTCTCTTGACGCGCTTACGCTGACAACCTGTGATGCTGTCATCATTAATGCTAACGTCATGCAAACAATTCGTTTCTTCATGTTTTCACCTCATAATCTAAATCAATCTATTTTGTAACATTTTTGAAATATCTTATTGAACTTCTTTTACATATTAACATATCGTTCTCAAGAACGCAAGAGTAAATAATTAAAAAATTTAAAATTTTGTAACATTTAGTAAAGAATACGAAAAAAAGAAGCAGTCTTCTGTAATGAAAACTGCTTCTCTTCACTGTTAATGCTTTATTTTAGCTGTACAGATCTGCAAGTATCTGTGCTGCTGTCTTGTTCTTATATCCATCCGGATCAGAAAGTGTACTGCTGTACCATCTCAGATAATTTCCTCTTCGAATATAGTTTCCACAGGATGGATGATATTCGTATTTCGTATATCCCTTATATCTGGACATATAAGTTTTGGCAAGTGCAACTGCCTGGCTGTCATAATCCCCATCCGGTGTGCAGGTTCCTGCAATCTGGCAGCCTGCCTGTGGTGTGGAATGAACGATCACAGCACTCTTATCTGAACACTGTCCAAGAACGATCCAGGTATGTCCGGAATCATAGCCAATATCTCCTGGCTGCATCTTCCATTTTGTTTGAGAAAGATAATTCTGGTTTACGATCCGTCCCCACTTCAGAGTATTCTGATAATAAGAACCAATATCTCCGGAAACTACGGTATATCCACCGCCTTCTCCAGACTTTGTATGCATAACCTGATAAGATGCCCATCCTACAAATCCAGAACAGTCAAGTCCCTTGATTCTGTTTGCAGTCGTTAAATCCCTGTAATTATTATAGTTGTAACTGCTCGTCTGACTGTTATACCAGGAAACCCAGGTCGGACTTACACCTTTTCTTGTGGAATCTGTCCAGCCGCCGCCCCATACATAAAGGGCCTTACCTACCGGCTGCAGTGCTCCTGCGAGATAATTCTTAAGCGTTCTTGCAGAGGTTGGTGCTGTCGGACCAGAGTTGGAACTGTCAGCATAAGAGCCCGTCATAACTCCGTTTGAGTCAAAAACGTAATATTTGCCGTCAATCAGCTTCGTACCTGTTGTTATCGTGGTTGTGCTTGGATCAATATAATAAGTCTTACCATTTTCCTTTACCCAGCCGGTAGTTACAACTCCTGTTTTTGGATTGAAATAGTAAGTCTTGCCATCAACTGTCTTGAAGCCTTTGTACATGACACCTGTATTCTTTGCGAAGTAGTAGCGTTTGCCGCTGCTGCTGCCAAGCCATCCGGTTGCCATTACATAGGTCTTTCCGCGGAAATAGCGGACATTTCCGTTGGCTGCTGTCAGGAATCCGCTCTTGGCTGCACCGGTTGTCCCATCAAAGTAGTAATAATAGGCTCCAATCTTCTTAAGTCCCCTGTACATAATTCCTGTTGATGGGGTAAAATACCACTTCTCGCCCTTGCTGTTCTTCATCCAGCCAGTTGCCATCGTGTAACTGCCTGATGAAAAATATCTCACAACGGTACTTGAAGTTTTGACAAAACCACTGACCGTGTAGCCTGTAGACGGTTTGAAATAATAGTAATTCCCACCAATCTTCTTAAATCCCTTGTACATTGCTCCTGTACGGGAATCGAAGTATCTCATCGGTCCCTTGGGACTTCTCTGCCAGCCCTTAAGAAGAACTCCGGTCTTCGTATTCAGAAAGTACTTATTACTTCCAAGTGTCAGCCATCCCTTGACCTTCTTGCCGCTCTTGTAATAGTAAGTTTTGCCGTTTACTGTACGAAATCCTGTCGTTGTTGCAGCCTGAACATCTACCGTCGTTGTATGTACGGCAAATCCTGCTGCAAAAAGCATGAGCCCCAAAAGTATCCCCAAAAGTCCAGCTTTTCTACATACCTTCTTCATATATCGTCCTCTTTCCGAAAAACTTATTGTTACTTTTTTCGTTATAATTTTTACAATATTATTACAATATCATGTAGGTATTATATCGCAAGATTTATGATACGTCAATACATAAAAAGAGCGGGAAACACTGCCTGATGTCTCACATAAGATATCAGGCATGTGTTTCCCGCTCTGCTGAAATTAATCTTAAAGAAGATGTTTACGAAGTTCTGCTCCGTCCTGTGCGCTTAAGTAAGCCGGTGCAACATCAAAAACTGTCTTGCAGCCTTTCTGTCCTTCCTGGCTCATGCGGTATGCTGCTCTTGCATATGCTGCGATTACGGAAGAAGTGAATTCCGGGTTAGAATCCAGTTTCAGGCTGTATTCGATCACATGACTGTTCTCATCATTCCAGCCTGTTTTGCCGGAACGGATAACAAATCCACCGTGCGGGATCCCGCTGTGATCACGTTTCAGTTCTTCTTCTGTGATGAAGTGTACTGTAGTATCGTACTCATCGAAGTAGTTCGGCATAGTCTTGATCTCGTTCTCGATACGTGCAAGGTCTGCGCCTTCCTCAGCTACTACGAAGCACTCTCTGGTGTGTTTCTGTCTTGTTGTAAGTTCCGGATTTTCTCCGTTTCTTACAGCTTCCAGTGCTGCTTCTACCGGGATGGTGTACTGTTTGCCGTCTTTGACTCCGTCGATCCTGCGGATCGCATCGGAATGTCCCTGGCTTACACCCTTGCCCCAGAATGTATAATCTTTACCGTTGGTAAGGATTGCATTTGCATACAGTCTATTCAGGGAGAACATTCCCGGGTCCCAGCCTACGGAGATGATTCCTACATGGCCGCTCTCGGAAGCTGCCTTGTCTACGTTTGCAAAATGCTCCGGAACTCTTGCATGAGTGTCAAAGCTGTCTACGACATTGAACCACTGTGCATATTTCGGTGTCTGCTCCGGAAGGTCTGTTGCACTTCCTCCGCAGAGGATCAGAACATCGATCTTGTCTTTCATTTTTTCTGCTTCATCTACATGATAAACGCTTGCTGTATCTGTGAGGATTTTTACTGTTGAAGGATCACGGCGTGTAAAAACTGCTACAAGCTCAAGATCCGGATTGTGCTTAACTGCACATTCTACGCCTCGTCCAAGGTTTCCATAACCTAAAATTCCAATACGAATACTCATCTTAAGATTTCCTCCTGTACTTTTCCATTGTACTTCTAAAGTTCCTGCCTGCTCGGTTACAGGAACCTGACCTGCTGCTTTTGCTTTATCACAGCAGTACGATACTATGATAATATCACAACTAAAAAATGTCAATCCGTTGATTTGTATTTTCTTTTATTCATTTAACTTGTTGTGCTAGATAAAATAAAATATAAAGAAA
>NZ_FR886772.1:0-15678 GCF_000436615.1 Blautia sp. CAG:237 | reverse complement strand
TGCATAGCTGCGATGCCTTTCAGTGGAAGGAAGTAGTTCATCATAGAGAACATACCTTTCTTCATTTCTCCGCCGTACCATGTGTTGATGATAACCTGCTCTTTGGATGTAATGTTGAACATTACAGCTGTTTCAGAGTTGAGGCCAAGTTCTTTGTAGTTTTCAACTTTTGCTTTGGAAGCATTGTATACAACGAAATCTGGCTCAAATGTCTCAAGTTCTTCAGCTGTTGGCTGGATGAACATGTTTGTAACAAAGTGTGCCTGCCATGCAACTTCAACGATGAAACGGATAGCCATACGAGTATCAGCGTTAGCACCGCAGAATGCGTCAACTACGAAAAGTTTCTTGTTGGAAAGTTCTTTCTGAGCAAGTGCTTTACAAGCTGCCCAAGCTTCCTGTGTTGCAGGATGGTTGTCATTCTTGTATTCATCAGAAGTCCACCAAACGGTATCTTTGGAGTTCTCATCCATAACGATGAATTTATCTTTAGGAGAACGTCCTGTATAGATACCTGTCATAACGTTAACAGCGCCAAGTTCTGTTTCCTGTCCTACTTCGAAGCCTTCAAGACCTGCTTTAGTCTCTTCCTCGAATAATACTTCATAAGAAGGATTGTATACAACTTCTGTTGTACCTGTGATGCCATACTTAGTTAAATCGATTTTTGCCATCTTACATTTACCTCTCTTCTTTATTGGAGCCATCTATATGCTGGCTGCTTTAACCTCTAAGAAGTGGAACACTCCGACTTCTCATAGAGATTATTATACATAATTCATCAATAAAAGCAATAAAAAAACCATTAAATTTTGAAAAAATGATAATAATTTAACACTGCATGTCGTGTTTGGGCAGTGATTTCAGCATTATCCTGCTTTCTTGACATAAGTATTCCCCAAATGTACAATGAATAAAAAAAAATCTTCTATATATAATATAGAAAGCATTTGCTGGCATCACCAGGCAGAAATATCATCAGAAAGGACGGGAATCTTATGAAGCAGCTTTACACAAGATGGGGAAAAAATCTCGACAGGGATCATGTGCTGGAGGAATATCCGAGACCACTTCTGATGAGAGAAGATTATCAGATCCTCAATGGCTGGTGGGATTATGCTTTTACTATAGACTATAAACAGCCACAGCAGTATGAGGGCAGGATCCTCGTGCCGTTTTCGCCTGAGACAGCTCTTTCAGGAGTCGGACGTCAGCTTAAACCAGATGAATATCTGTGGTACCGGAGAAATTTCGATCTTCCGGGCTGGGACAGAGAAAAGGGGCAAAACCGCATCCTGCTCCATTTCGGTGCGGTAGATCAGTCCTGTGAAGTTCGGATTAACGGACATAAGGTGAAACGTCATACGGGAGGATATCTTCCGTTTGAAGTGGATATTTCCAGATACGCGCAGGAAAGCGCAAATGAACTTATAGTAGCTGTCAAAGACTTGAGTGATACTTCCTACCATTCGAAGGGAAAACAGAAACTTAATGCAGGCGGCATGTTTTATACCGCCCAGAGCGGCATCTGGCAGACAGTATGGCTGGAAAAAGTGCCGGAAACCTACATAAAAGAAATAAAAACAGTTCCGGATATCGAGAAAAAGATCATCAGGATCAAAGTAAGTTCCAGTTATAGTACAGATAAAAAGAATGTGGATAAACTTTCCAGAAATCTTCCGATAGAAATAAAAATACGAAAACCAGGACTTTATCCAGATCCGGTAGTGAAACCGTCACAGATTTCTACAGAGGATATGCTGGAAACAGCAGTACTGGCTGTAAGTGACAAATGGATCGAGATCCCGATTGAGTCCATTTCTCTGTGGAACTGTGAAACTCCGTATCTTTATTATTTTGAAGTAAAGTTGGGAGACGACAGAGCCATCAGCTATTTCGCCATGCGGAAGTTTTCTCTGGAAACGAAAGTTCATGAGGAATTCCTGCGGATCTGTCTTAACGGCGAAGTACAATTCCAGAATGGCGTGCTCGACCAGGGATACTGGCCGGAGAGTCTGTACACGCCGCCATCTGATGCAGCGATGATCTTTGACATCCAGGAAATGAAAAAGACCGGCTTCAACATGGTGCGGAAGCATCTCAAGATCGAGCCGCAGCGATGGTATTATCACTGCGACAGACTTGGAATCGTAGTCTGGCAGGATATGGTCAATGGTGGAAGTTACTATAAACACTGGTTTGTAACTTACGGTGCGACTCTGCTTTCCTGGCTTCGGATCCCAATGCGTGACGTTTATCCGAGACTGCTTTCCAGAGAAGCAAAAGCCGGCCGCCTGGAATTTATCCGGGAAATGAAAGAGACGATCCGGCTTCTTGGAAATCATCCCAGCATTGCGGCATGGGTGATCTTCAACGAAGGCTGGGGACAGTTTCAGACAGAGGATATGACCAGGATCGTCCGCAGACTTGATCCGAACCGGCTGATCGATCAGGCAAGTGGATGGTTTGACCAGGGAGGCGGAGATTTTTCCAGCCTGCATAATTATTTCTTTAAATTGTTCATCCGCCCGGAACGAGAGAGGGCTTCCGTTCTTTCAGAATTTGGCGGTTACAGCTATCGGGAACCAGGTCACTGTGCAAAAGAAAAACTATACGGCTATGGAATCTGCAAAAACAAAAAAGATCTCGAGAAGCGTTTCCTCGAAAGATGGCAGGGTGTGCGAAATCTGATCCCACAGGGCTTAAGTGCCAGTATCTACACACAGTGGACAGATGTGGAAGAAGAGGTCAACGGTGTTTTTACTTATGATCGTGAAGTGCGGAAGATCGAGCCTTTTTAATAAAGAATAAAAAATCAGCTACCGGACGCTGAGTTTCCGGTAGCTGACAGTAAAGTAGATGATCTCTGCGATCGATGTGATGATCCATGAAAACAGATACAGAAGAAACAGTGCCGGGATGGTGTGGACCCAGGCAAAGATCGTGTAGATCCATATGATACGGAAGACGCAGGAGCCCATGATGATAATGATCGTCGGGATGATGGTCTTTCCGATCCCACGGGATGCGGCGATCGTACAGTCCATAAAAGAGGACACACAGTAAGAAAACGCCATGATCTTGATCCGCTGCATGCCGGCATCGATAACGGCAGCATCCGTGGCAAACAGTGACAGGAACTGATGACCAAAGAGAAAGAGGAGCAGTCCAAGGATCAGTCCTATACTGAAGGAATAAAACAGGCTGATAAAGTAGCTCTTCAGAACTCTTTTTTTGTTTCCTGCACCGTAGTTCTGGCTCATAAAACTGGAACATGCGATATAAAAAGCATACATGACATTATAAATGATCGTGTCCGCATTGGTAGCCGCCGCATTTCCGGAGACCATATAGGTATCAAAGGAATTGACACCGCTCTGTACGAACAGGTTTGCGATCGCAAAGATCGCATTCTGGATACCTGCCGGGACCCCGATCATCAGGATGGCAATGCTGGTGTCCTTGTGCAGTCTGACTTTTTTCAGTGAAACATGGCATTCATCCCTGCGGCGAAGCAGATGCGTCATAATCAGAGCGGCAGAAGCATACTGTGCGATCGCAGTAGCTGTGGCAACACCCGCGGCTGCCATATGTAATACGATGACAAAAAACAGGTTCAAAATAACATTCAGAACACCGGCTGCAGCCAGATAATAAAGCGGGCGTTTCGTATCTCCGCGGGCACTTAACACTCCATTACCAAAGTTGTAAACACCCATCGCAGGAAGACCGACCGCGTAAATCTTCAGGTAAAGGGAAGCCTGCCCGATCAGATCATCCTTGGTGTTCAAAAGTTTAAGCATCCCGCCGGAAAAGAAGAAGCACACAGCACCGACCAGCAGTCCCATCAGTGCACAGAGGAGCAGAGCTGAATGAATGGTGTTCTCAGTGACCTGTCGGTCCCCGGAGCCAAGTGCGTGGGCGACCCGGACATTAACACCGCTGCCCATACCGATCAGAAATCCCACAAACAATGTTACCAGCAGCGTCGTAGAACCGACCGCTCCAAGTGCCTTATAATCTGCGAACCGGCCAACAACAGCAACGTCGCTTAAGTTAAAGATAACTTCCAGAAGCTGAGAGCACATCAGCGGAATACTGAACAGAAAAATATTTCTCCACAAAGAGCCCGTCGTCATCGTGATCGAACGGGCCTTTTTCTTTGAATTTTCACACATAACATAAACCTCGATATTGATTGATTTTCTCACCTGTCTTTAAGATACGACAGGATTCGAGGATTGTAAAGAGGATATACAAAAAAAGTTAGGAAGATAAAAAAACTTTATTTTTGTGAAAATTTATTCCTTATTTTTCCTGCGATATTCGCCAGGAGTCATCCCATAAGTTTTCTTGAAAGTGCGCATGAAATGTTCCGGGCTTTCATATCCAACAAGCTCACAGATCGCAGGGTTGCTCAGGGAAGTTTCCCGCAGCGCACGGCACGCCTGATTCAGCTTGATATCCCGGATGATCTGAAGAAAAGTTTTTCCGGTACTTTCTTTGATCAGGGTGCTGAAATGGGAAATACTGTAACCAAAATGGCTGGCTGTCTCGCTCAGCGTAACTGTCTGGTAATGCTGGTTCAGATAGTTCAGGATTTCTGTGACAGAATTTCCGGCAGTATCTTTTGTAAGTATGGATTCGATATCGTTCTCGTGATAACGAAGCAGCATCGCCCAGAACATGACCAGCATGGAGTTGAGAAAGGTATAGCTGTATTTCTCGTGGCCGAGATACTCAATATAGAGATTTTCCAGCATATCGCGGATCCGTACATCATCTCCACTATGGAAGATCAGATAATTTCCCTCCGTCTTGCGGTATAGCACATGTGCAAAAAACTGCGCCAGGGCACTGTCAGCCGTCAGTGACTGGAAGAAAGTAGACTGAAACGTCGTACCGCGCACCAGGATATTAAAAGCCGTGCTGTCATCAAAGATCCCGACACTGTGCGTGGTATTCGGCGGGATGATGCAGATATCACCCGTATGCAGCGTGTGCCGTATCCCCTGGATCGTAGTATCAGCAGTGCCGTCATACACACAGAGAATCTCAAAAAATTCATGCTCATGAGAAAAAACAGGTGTGTAGCGATAGTGCTTGTAAAGCATGATATTCTCGACTGTATCCTGAAAGAAATCTTTTTCTTCCATATAAGGAGACCAGGATCCGCTCAGAAGTTCAGGAACATACAGGTGATGTTCCAAAATAAAGTTTCGATCCAGATTGAGGCAGTAGTCCTGAAATGTCTCAGAATCCTTCTTTTTTTGTAAATAAAGTTTTTTATAAAAGGCTTCATCTTCATTGTAAGAAAAGATGTATTTCCGAAATTCTTCTCTGGTAAGTTTCATATAGAACCTCTCCCTTATTATGTAATAAAAGTATAGCGCATATCTATCGAAAAAAACATCACTGTTTTACAGAAAAAAAGACAATTGGAAAATACAGCAGAAAAAGGTAAAGTGATATATAGAAAAAATTGGAGGAAAAAGCAGAATGCCAGCAGTAAGTATTGATTTAAATATGGTTCGAGTAACCAATGATGATTTTGTAAAAAAAGCAGAAGCGTGTGCACCGGAACTTATCAAGACAGTAGTCCGTCCGGTTTCTATCGTAGATATCGTAAAGACAGAGGAGGTTTTTCCGCAAGTTTCGAAAAAAGATGACATCGAAAATCTTTCCACCTATCATATGGCAAAAGGCGACAGGATCTGCCTGGATTTCGGTGATCATCAGGTAGGATATGTCACTCTGAAACTGAATTCTGTGGGAAGCCCGCAGGATGCACCGGCATTTTTCAGACTGAAATTTGGTGAGATCGCAAAAGAGATGACTGAGGATTCCGCAGATTATGATGGATGGATCAGCCGTGGCTGGATCCAGGAAGAATTCATCCATATCGATGTCCTTCCGGCAGAACTGAAACTTCCAAGAAGATACGCATTCCGTTATATGGAGATTGAGGCAATCGACACTTCCCTGAAATGGCAGATGGTAGTGGAAGATGTATATTGCACCAGCGTTTCTTCTGTCCGCATGGAAGATGTGAAACAGGTAGAGAGTGATGACGAAATGATCCGTAAACTGGACAAAGTCAGCCTTCGTACATTGTACAACTGCATGCAGTCCGTTTTTGAGGACGGACCGAAGAGAGACCGCCGTCTGTGGCTCGGAGACCTGAGACTTCAGGCACTTGCAAACTACGAAACATTCCACAACATGGATCTGGTAAAAAGATGCCTGTACCTGTTCGCAGGACAGACAAAAGACAACGGTCAGGTAAGTGCCTGCCTGTTCACAGAGCCAAAATTCATCGTAGATGATACCTTCCTTCTGGACTATTCCATGTTTTTCGGCGCAACACTTCTGGATTATTATGAGGCATCCGGCGACAGAGAAACGCTGGAAGATTTAAGCAAATGTGCATACCGCCAGATGGAGATCGCCGGAGAGCAGTTTGATGCGAGACATCTGATGAAAAACGGCGAAGGATTCTGGGGCTTCATCGACTGGACGGAAGGACTGAACAAACAGACTGCAATGCAGGGCGTTTACATCTACTGTGCAAAAAAAGTACAGAAGATCGCAGAGATCCTTGGAGATACAGCAAAAGCAGAAGAACTTGCAAAAGAAGCAGAAGAAAAGACTGCAGCAGTCAGAAAATATCTTCTGGATGAGAAAACAGGCCTGTTCGTAAGTGGCGAGGAAAAACAGATCAACTACGCAAGCCAGGTATGGCTAATCCTTGCAGGTGCAGTCAGCATCGAAGAAGGCAGTGCAATGCTCGATAAGCTGGATGAGCTGAAACCGGAAAAAGGAATGGTCTCTCCGTACATGAACCATCATTATGTGGAAGCACTTCTGATGTGCGGCAAAAAAGACCAGGCAATGGAATACATGAAATATTACTGGGGCGGCATGATCAGCCACGGTGCAGATACCTTCTGGGAACTCTACAATCCGGAAAACCCGGCAGAATCTCCATATGGAAGCAGCATTGTAAACAGCTACTGCCACGCATGGAGCTGCACACCGACTTATCTTCTCAGAAAGTACTTTAACTAAATAAACAATAAGCAGGGCGGGTCGGAAGATCCGCCTGAATAAAAGCGTGAAAAGGGAGTCAGATTATGGTAAAATTAACAGTAAAGATCGTATCTATGCAGGACGCAGATAAATTTAACAAACTTTGCAGTAAATTTGACTGTGATATGGATCTGCAGAGCGGTAAATATTATGTAGATGCAAAATCCATCATGGAAATTTTCAGCCTGGACTTAAGCAAGCCGCTGATCCTGAATGCAGGTACGGAGGATGAGCAGAAAATAAAAGAAACATTTGCAGATTTTATCGGAGAGGAATAAGGAATAATCATGACACGAATTTTGAAAGAGAGAGCATTTTCCGGCACCACAGATCCGGAAGTTCAGCCATGGGAGACAGAACACCGCAAGGTTGCACGCCGTGCGGCAGCAGAAGGAATCGTCCTTCTTAAGAACGAAGACAATCTTCTTCCCCTGAAAGCCGGAAGCAACGTTGCACTTTATGGCACAGGCGCAGGAAGGACCATCAAAGGAGGAACAGGTTCCGGAGATGTCAATGAACGTGAAAATGTTTCCGTTTTCCAGGGAATCAAAAACGCCGGATTTCAGGTGACAACAGAAGACTGGATCGCAAGTTACGACAAGATCTACGAGAATGCACGCCAGGAATGGAAGAGAAGTATCCTTTCAAAAACAGGTGAAGGCGCAGACACCATGGATTTCTTTTCTGTATACAGCACCACTCCATTCAAAATGCCGGCAGGAGATCAGGTACAGAAACCAGCTGAGGACGCAGACACAGCAATCTATGTCCTGAGCCGGATCGCAGGAGAAGGTTCCGACCGTACCGCTGACAAGGGCGATTATTATCTGAGCGACGATGAATACCAGATACTTGCAGACATCTGCGCATATTACAAAAATGTCATTGTTCTGATCAATGCAGGCGCACAGGTGGATCTTTCCTTCATGGATGAATTCGAGAACATCAAAGCACTTCTGGTGATCGTACAGCCTGGCATGGAAGGCGGAAATGCAGTTGCCGACATCCTTTCCGGCAAGGCAAATCCATCCGGCAAACTTGCAGATACCTGGGCATATGAATATGAGGATTATCCGAATTCTGAGAAGTTTTCACATAATAACGGAAATGTGCAGACCGAGCTTTACGAAGAGGGAATTTATGTAGGATACCGTTATTTCGATACCTTTGAAGTTCCGGTCCGCTATGGCTTCGGATATGGACTTTCCTATACAGACTTTGAGATAAGCAACTACCGTCTGGTAAAAATATCAGCTGAAAAGATCAGCATTTCAGCATCTGTAAAGAACACAGGCAAAGTGTCTGGCAAAGAAGTCGTACAGGTCTATGCATCCCTGCCGGGAGGCACTCTGGAAAAAGAAGCACACCGTCTGGCAGCTTACGCCAAGACTGCCGAACTGAAACCTGGCGAAACAGAAGAAGTCACCATGGAAGTGACAGTAGATGCACTGACTTCCTACGATGAAGAGAGCGCAGCATGGATCCTGGAAAAAGGCTTCTACGGCATCTGGATCGGAAACAGCCTTGCCAGTGCGAAACTCTGTGGAGGTATGAAACTGGATGCCACAGTGACGAAACGTCAGGTCAAAAACCTCTTCCCATTGAAACAGGATCTGGAAGAAATCGTACAGGAACCATCCAGAACAGCAAAACGCACAGAAACAGCAGAGAAACTTGCCGGAGAGCAGGCGATGACCGTTCTGGAACTTCATGCGGCAGACATTACGACAGAGATTGTAGAATATAAGAAAAATGCCGACCTCTATGAGAGAGAGGCAATGGATTTCGTAAATACCCTGACAGAAGAAGAACTGATCGATCTGGCAGCCGGAGACCCGGGAAAAGCACAGGGGGGAAACCTTGGGGCAGCAGGCATTTCTGTTCCGGGTTCTGCAGGAGAGACACACCGCTGTGCTGTAGATAAAGGACTTGCAAGCATCGTCCTTGCAGACGGACCGGCAGGACTTCGACTGATGAAATATTATCATGTCAATGAAGGCAGCATTGTCAGCATGCCGTTCGAATTCAGTCTGGAAGGTGGATTATTCTATGATGATTCCAGAGAACTTCCGGGAGAAAGATATTATCAGTACTGTACAGCGATTCCGGTAGGAACTCTGCTTGCACAGACCTGGAACCAGGAACTGATCCGCGAAGTCGGAGCAATGATCGGAACCGAGATGGAGCACTTCGGCGTGACACTCTGGTTGGCACCGGGAATGAACATCCACAGAAATCCGCTCTGTGGAAGAAACTTCGAGTACTACTCAGAGGACCCATATGTATCCGGAACGATCGCAGCAGCTATGACAGAGGGCGTGCAGTCCAATTATGGATGTGGAACAACGATCAAACATTTTGCATGCAACAATCAGGAAGACAACCGTATGGGATCAGACAGCGTTGTATCTGAGCGTGCACTTCGCGAGGTTTATCTGAAAGGATTCGAGATCGCGATCAGACAGGCACAGCCGATGTCCATCATGACTAGCTATAACCTGATCAATGGTGTTCATGCAGCAAACAACTATGATCTCTGCACAGAGTCCGCAAGAAATGAATGGGGATTCAAAGGTGCGATCATGACAGACTGGACGACTACAGAACAGGGAGATAACTGTACAGCATCCGGCTGCATGAGAGCAGGAAACGACCTGGTAATGCCGGGATGCTTCGGAGATCACGATAATATGCACAAAGAACTGGCAGAGGGAACTCTTAAGATTGAAGACCTGAAAGCGTGTATCGCACGACTGGTGAGTGTGATCTGGAAATCTAACCAGTATCTTCAGTAAAAAATAAATGAGATAGAAACGGGACAGCAGTAGTGAAAGCTATATGTTGTCCTGTTTTTGTGCATATTTTTGGTTTACAAGATGGCAAGTTCAGTATATGATAGAGAATCAGTGAACGAAATACAAATGGAGAAATCATGGACGACAGAAATTATACAGATCTGTATGCAACACTACAGAAAGAAACGACAATACTGACGGCGCAGATCCGTGCCCTCTACCGGGAACTGGATCGGAAATTTCATCTTCGCGGAGCCCAGATCCCGATCACTTTTGGATTTGAAACAGACACTCTGGGTTCCTATACAAGAGCAGGGCATCATGAAAAAGAACACTTTCATTTTTCCCTTCTCTTCGTAGGATACGGGGTAAAAAATCCTCTTACAAAAGAAGACCGGATGGATCTCTACAGACACGAATATGCCCACTACATGGAACATCATATCACGATCCCACGTGAATATCAGTGGCAGCCAGGACTTCACGGAAGCGCGTGGAAATACTGCTGTTCTCTGGTAGGGGCCGCGCCGACACCTTACTACAAGGCAGGGGAAGCCCTGATGAAACATGACTACGAAAAGAAACTCAAAAGTCCGATCCACGACAAGACTGTGGCAATCCGTGACACATATAGGAGGCAGCAGGAGCACAAAAACAGTCAGGCAAGTATCGTGAAATATGAGGTGGGAGAAGTGATCTGTCATCCGAAATTCGGAGAAGGATGCATTGAAGAAATCGAACAGGGAACAGGTTCCGTAAGCCTTCATATCCGGTTTGGAGAAGAACTCAAAGTCATCGACCAGAAATGGCTGCTCCGCACAAAATACCAGAAAAAAGAATAAAAACAGAGACCTGAAAAGGAAGAATCGGCCATGCGAAACTGCCTTTTGAGCTCTCTTTTATATTGCACAATTATTTTATACGAGCATATAAATTGCAATGCAGACAGAACTGGTGCATGCCGGATACGGCAGGTTCCCACATGACAGGTAGTCCGCTGTATATCTGCCTGCATTTATGCGGCTCTTAAGTTCATTTCTGAACTGAGTTTCCTCAGGTCCGCATAAACACATGAGGTTCTACGTTTTACTGCAGGGACGTTTGCCTCCAGCAAAGACCTTTCCGTTACCGGAAGGGGGGCAAAAGTTCTCTCCGTACATGGAACCACTTCCAGTCATGTCCATCATATAATTTCAGATAAGCAGCGTCCTTCCCGCCTTCATCCTCCCGGTACATCACATCACGGTAAAAAACCGGCATAGCATGGTTCTCATATACAAGTCTCGGTTTTCCTTCTAACCGGTCTGTTTTCTCCCACAAACCCAGTCGGGTTTTGTAAGAAGACACACTTCCCAGGGCATTCTGGATAGATGCCCTAATTATATCGTTTTCCTGTCTGAAATACACACAGGCTGTGATTTTTCGGATCACGGACAACGGTTCCTGTTCCATCATATGCAAGCCTGCTGGTGTTCCACGCACAGATCCTCGATACCCGTATTCCATTTCTATGTACCTGATGTTCACAGCGTTTCTGGATATCCCGTTTTCTCCACAGATGCAGTCTCTGTTTCTTTCTCCCGGATATCTTTCCTTTTGTCTTCAGGTATTCGAAAACAATTATATCTGCATGGTTCTCATATACAAGTTTCGGCTTTCCTTCTATCTGGACTGATTTTTCCAACAATCTCATTCGAGTTTTGTAAGAGGATACGCTTCCCAGGGCATGCTGGATGGCTGCCCTTCTTAGGTAGCAAGGCATCTTTGGGAAAAGAACATCAAAATCAAAACGGGTCTGATTCTTTTTCGTTGTATGTATCAGGTGTTCTGCTTCATTGAAACGTTTCTTAGCTTCTTGAATACTTTCCAGTTCTTCCCATACCTGCTCATAAATTTCTGTCAGATAGCTGACAGCAGACCTGTAAACATCCAGCGTCTGACGTATCGGGATATTATGTTTTCGTAATTCTACGCCATAGCTGGATGTAATCTTCATATCTGCTTCTTAACCTTTCTATTTTATACTGATATGAGCAAGTCCTATTTGTTCTTGCACTTTCTATTATACTCTTTATTCAGTCCAATAAAACTCCCTTTTTTCTATTTTTTTATAAAAAATTTGCGTGTTTGTAAAGTAGATAAACGACAGTTTTTTGGAGCTTCCATTGTAAAAGCAACTGCTTGGATACAAAAAAATGTAAAATTTTGTAGGATGCGCCCGACAGAGCATGATATAATAAGAAAAGATTGGTATTATTGATTTTTGTAGAGGGCAAAATGACACTGGAAGAACTGATAGAGGCATATCTGGACGTGGCAACCTACTTCGAACATATGTAAGAGATGAAACTACAGCGAAAGGAAGGGATAAGTATGGACCGTTTGATTTTTCATATAGATGTAAACAGCGCGTTTCTTTCCTGGGAATCCGTGCGAAGGATAGACCAGGGACTGCCGGATCTTCGGGACATTCCGGCATGCATTGGCGGTGATCCGAAGAAGCGTACCGGAATCGTAGTAGCCAAATCCATTCCGGCAAAAAAATACGGAATCCAGACAGGAGAACCGATGGCAATGGCACTTCGGAAATGCCCGGAGCTCGTGATCGTACAGAGCGATTTTGATCTTTATGTGAAATGCTCCAGAGCGTTCAAAGAAATCTGCGCTTCGTATACACCGATTATGGAATCCTTTTCCATCGATGAAGTTTTTCTCGATATGACAGGAATGTCCCTGCTTTATCCGGACCCGATCGCAGCCGCCCATGAGATCAAAGACAGGATACACAGAGAACTGGGATTCACCGTAAATGTAGGCGTATCTACCAACAAACTGCTGGCAAAGATGGCATCCGATTTTGAAAAACCAGACAAAGTCCACACCCTTTTTCCAGATGAGATCGAGACAAAAATGTGGCCGCTTCCCATCCGAAACCTGCTCTTTCTTGGGAAAGCATCTGAGAAGAAACTGAACGAAATCGGCATCCATACAATCGGTGATCTTGCCCGTGCAAAAGAGACTGATATCCAGGCATTACTGGGCAGCAAAAACGGACACCAGCTTCACCAGTATGCCCTCGGAAACGATGATTCTCCGGTCAAAGAACAGGCAGACGAAGCAAAAGGATTCAGCGCAGAAACCACCTTTAATGAAGATATTATCTCGCTGGAACAGGTCTTCCCGATCCTTCTGGAACAGTGCGATATAGTAGCCACAAGAATGCGCAGGCAGCAGAAAAAATGCCTGTCCGTAGCTGTCACATTCCGTACCCTGGACTTCAAAAAGAAATCCCACCAGGCAACCTTCCAGAATGCAACAGATGTGACAGACGAGATATACAAACAGGCCAAAAAACTCTTCCGCGAATTCTGGAAAGGCGAACCCCTCCGGCTGATTGGAGTAGCACTCACGAACCTTTCCGACGACGAATACGAACAGTTATCCTTATTTGAAAACACCGAAAACAAAGAACGCCACCGGAAACTGGACGCGGCACTCGATACGATCCGGCAGAAATACGGCAACGACAAGATCACCCGCGCGAGCATCATGAACAGCAACTCCGGCATCGCGCGAAAAGCCCGCGCACAGATGCAGAATGAACTCGAAACAAAACGCGGCAGACAAGCGAAGAAAGGCACAGACGACAATGGAAATATTTGACATCATAGACGAAAAAGGAAATCCCACAGGCAAGACAGTAACCCGCGAGAAAGCACACACAGACGGCATCCCTCACCGAACCGCTCACATCTGGATCATCTGCCAAAAAGATGGAAGAACCGAAGTTTTACTCCAGAAACGCTCCAAGAACAAAGACTCCTTCCCCGGCAAATTCGACACCTCCTCCGCAGGTCACATCCAGGCCGGAGATGAGCCCCTGGAGTCCGCACTCCGCGAACTCCACGAAGAACTCGGCATCCAGGGCACTCCAGTCCAGCTCCAATTCGCCGGAACCTTCCCCATCTCCTTCGCCAAAGAATTCCACGGCAAACTGTTCCGCGACGAAGAACTAGCCTTCGTCTACATCTACAGCCAGCCGGTAGACATCAATGACCTTGTTTTACAGAAAGAAGAGGTAGAATCTGTAGAATGGTTCGACCTCGAAGACACGTATGAAGAATGCCAGAAATCCCGAGACAAATTCTGCGTGCCGAGCGGCGGGTTTGAGGTGGTACGGAGATTTTTGAGAAAGAAGCAGGTGTAAAAAATGCAGATCAGTTTATTATTAATGGAAGAAATCATAAAGCTTTTTGTGATTATGTTTATGGGATATGCAGTTGTAAAAGCCGGACTTATGAAGTCATCGGAGAGCAAAAGTGTGTCCGTGATCATGGTTTATCTGGTCATCCCGTGCGTGATCCTGAATGCTTTTCAGGTAGAATACACACCAGATGTCCAGAAAGGATTACTTCTGGCATGCGCGGCAGCAGTTGCAGTACATATCCTGTTTCTGCTCCTCACCGCAATCCTGAAAAAACCACTCCATTTAGACGTGATCGAACGCGCAACGATCATCTATTCAAACGCAGGAATCCTCGTAATCCCGCTGGTACAGGAATTACTTGGTCAGGAATACGTCATCTACTCCAGTGCCTACATTGCCATCCAGCTCATCCTGATCTGGACTCACTGCAAAAATATGCTCTGCGAAGAAGATAAACTCGAGTGGAAAAAAGTACTTCTGAACGTAAACATCATCTCCATCATAGCCGGAGTAGTACTGTTCATCTTCCGAATCCAGCTCCCCTCCGGAGCCCAGGACGTCCTGAACATGATGAACAACATGATTGGTCCACTCGGCATGCTTCTGGCAGGAATGGTCATCGCAGAAGTCCCACTGAAAACTGTATTCACCAGAAAAAGAATCTACCTTTCCGCCGCACTGCGCCTGTTCATTTACCCGGTGTTTGTTTTGGGATTGATGAAAGTAATCCAGACATTCGCCAGCATACAGGATTCTAAACAGATTCTTCTGACTGTCTACCTCGCCTCCATAACACCCGCCTGCGCAACCGTCACTTCCATGGCACAGCTCTATGATAAAGACGCGGCGTATTCCAGTTCGCTGTATGTATTAACGACACTGCTGTCGATCGCGACTATGCCGGTGATGGTGGGATTGTTTGAGATGGTGATGTGAGGAAATTGAATAATTGAGATTAGAGATTGAGACACTGACTGAGAGGTTGGTGTCTTTTGACATAAAAAAAGGTTGCAAAAGGCAACCTGTAATAATCGGGACGGGGAGGATTTGAACCTCCTAAGCGCGCTTGAACCAGTATTTTAAGGAGAATAGATAAATTGACCACCCCGTACGCGCCGTATACCACCAATTTATTGTTTGAACACATAGGCATCTCTCCCTTTAAAGCGATAACAATTTGTATTATCATTAAAAATAGAGTGATTATCTCCGCTGTGACTCCAAGACTCAGAAAGCCTAAAATACTGAGTTCTAACAAAATATAATAACAATAATACTGTATAATAAAATTGTTGGTATTGCAAGCGCTTTTTAGGATATTGAAGAAATGAATAAACATAACTATTCAGTAGGTAGTATCCCGCGAGGTGTTTTGGCATGTTTTTGCCAAAATCCCGAGACATACAAGGCAAAATGCCATCACCGAAGGTGATTTGGAATGCATTTTGACTCGTAACTGTGAGGGTACTGAACAGTTACGAATAAACAATAATTGAGCCTGAATTACTTAGGATAGTTGAGTTAAAGGAAAATAAAGATGATATTAAAGTAACTTGTTGTGCTAGATAAAATAAAATATAAAGAAAC
>NZ_FR886771.1:31250-41664 GCF_000436615.1 Blautia sp. CAG:237 | reverse complement strand
TTACCACCATGATCAAATGATAATACATCAAGTACACTGAATGTGCATTGTGATCTATATTTTCCATAAAACCAGTCCTTTTTTGAATAATCATCTTATCGACTGATTTTATTATACCATGAATTGTATTGTAGAACAAGTGTTCTTTTTTTGCTTTTTTGCAATTCATCTCCCACCTGTAGAGGAAGGAGAATTCTTGCTATATATTATGTTAAAATCATATAATTTATCAATATACAGATGAATGATTGTCTGGCAATGCTCTTTCACAATCACACCATCATAGTCATGTGCAAGCTGATTTCGTATTTTCAGCATATCAATCCACTCATCACCTGTGATCAGCTTCGCCTGAAAAGACTGTTTCAGTACTTCTCTGGGAGAGCCTGTAACAAATCCGGTAATTGCATAATATTGTACCAGAATGTCTTTCATAACCTTCCATGCCAGATCAAACGTAATACTGAATTTTGCACTGGTTCCACTGAGTACAAACGAATCTGATAAATCACGCTCTCTGGCTTCTGCCAACAAATCCAGGGAGTTTTGAAATGACTCAAATCTTCTTATAAATTTCTCGTCCGTATTGTTTAATGTCCTCCAGCAATAACTGATTTTTACAGGTATCAAGATCAACAAGATCAATTGTATACAATGTTGGAATATCTTCCAGAGCTTCCTCCAGTTCAAAAATATCACTTGATGCCACGCCTGACACTGCAATATCAATATCACTGCGTTCTGTTGCGGTGCCTTTTGCTCTGGATCCAAACAGGATTATTTTCTGTGCGCCATAGTTTCTGCATCTTTGTGTAATTTCTGCTATAACTTCATCGATTTGCATAATCTTCTCCTTATCTTTTCTCAATTATAACAGATTTCCAGTTATTTCTGAAATAGAATTATCTCACAGGTATTATTTCTCAGCAATAATCTTAATATCCCCATCTTCACTCTTAAGTTCCAGGGAATCCTGTGGTTTATTTTCTGTGATGAGTACTTGCTCACCGTCCTCATCTGTCATTACTTTTCCCAGCTTTTCCGGTATATCAATATCGCTTGCCTCTGCCTCTATGGAAAGATCTTCAGCCACTTCTTTTGGAATGCCAAGTTTGATGTTTCCCAGGGTACTTGTAATCTTGTTTTTGCCCTGGAATACAGTGTTTTCAGCTTTTACATCTCCATCATCCATTCTGATCTGGCTGTTTTTTACAGAAGTGTTTTTGAGATGCAGATCGCCAAGTTCCGTCTCCATTTCAAGGGAATTCAATGCACTGTCTTTAATTTTCACATCACCATCAGAACAGGAGATCACTGCCTTTTTTACTCCCAGAGATTCAATGTCAAGATCGCCATATCCCATCTTGCAGAAAAAACTACTCAAGTCGTTTTTTTTCGGAATATAGATTGTCACCTTATTAGAGTTCTCGATCACATGGCTCTGGCCAAGCATCTCCTGAAGAAAGTTAATATCAATGTGGATATATGAATACGACTCATGCCCCTGCTTCTCCACAATATTCAATGTATCATCCTGAACCTGATAGGAAAGCGGAAGCATTCCGTCATTTGTTTCAATATTATAAGCAATATAGAAATTATCATCATCCGATTCTTTCACATCCAGATCCAGATTCCGAAGATCGATATTCACGGCAGAAAACGCATCGAGCTTTGTCTTGCTCAAGATCGCATGACTGTCGCTTGAATCCATCGTTGCAGTTCCGCTGATTCTGTTCAGGTCTGCTGATTTTATATAATTTCTACCGCCTGATGCAACGCCAACACCAAAGAACAGAATACCCACTGCACAAAAGATACCACCGACTGCCAGTAAACGCTTATTTGTTTTTTTCATGATTTTTACCCCTCTTTCCAGCTAATACCTGGGCCAGCTTGACAAGAAGCATGCCTGTCCATTTACAAAGATAAATTCCGAGGATATACAGAAGGATCGCACATCCGATTCCAAAGAGTCCGCAGCCAGTCACTGTCAGTGCGCCTGATAACGAATACGGGAAGGAAACAAGTCCTCTCAGCAACAGTTTACCACCAATCAGTAACACGCCGAATGCAGCAATAAAATCACTGAAGATCACACAGACAACACAAATCGCAACTGCAAAAAGTACTGCAAGCAATGCGATAAAAAGCGGCACTGTCACAGGCGTTGACAGGATTGCAAGAACCGAGAGCGTGATAATTCCTTTTTTACTCTTTTTCTCCTCAATATCTGTGTCCTGTTCCTGTAACTTTCTATCCAGAAGATTACACATCAGATCCGCAGCCGCTTCCTTCGGAGTTCCCAGTTCCTCCATCAGTTTCTGCTGACCTTCTTCGTCCGTATCGCTGAAATATTCATTAAAATATTCAATTGCATCTTCATAATCCTGCTTCGGAAGTTTACGAAGATATTTCTGCAATTTCGCCATATATTCTTCTCTGGTCAATTTCTGATCCTCCCTTCAATGATTCCGTCAATCGTATCTCTGTAAGAAACCCACTCTTTGTGAAGATACACCAGTTGTTCTTTGCCGGAATCGGTGATAGAATAATACTTGCGTTTACGTCCCTGAAATTCCTGAGAATAGGTTGTGAGATAACCGTTTTTCTCAAGTTTCTTCAGGATGGGATATAGAGTGGATTCTTTGATATCAGCCACGATCTTGACGGTCTGGCTGATCTCATATCCGTAGGAATCCTGTGATTCTACCACGGACAGGATCAGAAACTCTATAAGTAATGCTGATACGGGATAATACATCCGATCACCTCCATAAATAATATGTAAAATAATTATATATAAAAATTTTATATATAAAATATATACATATTCATGCTAAAAGTCAAGGAGTTTTTTAACCAATGAAGAAAAAAGCATTTAAAGCCGCGTTTCCATACACGATCCCTATCGGTATAGGTTTCCTTTTTCTGGGAATGTCCTACGGATTTATGATGCAGAGCAAGGGATTTTCCGTATGGTATCCATTCTTTATGAGTATGTTTATCTTTGCGGGCTCCATGGAATTCGTGACAGCCAATCTTCTGCTGTCGGCATTCAGTCCGATCGCAGCTTTCTTTCTGGCACTGATGGTCAATGCCAGACATTTATTTTACGGACTTTCCATGCTGGATAAGTACAAAAATACCGGCTGGAAAAAGTTCTACCTGATCTTCGGCATGTGTGATGAATCTTTCACCGTCAACTGTACAGTAACACCGCCGGATGATGTAGACAGGGGATGGTTCATGTTCTTTGTCAATCTGTTAAATCAGATCTACTGGGTATCTGCTGCTACAGCGGGAGCACTTCTCGGATATGTGGTCCACTTCGATACAACAGGAATTGATTTTGTCATGACCGCCCTGTTTGTTGTAATGTTCCTGAACCAGTGGGAAGAAGCCAAAGATCATCGTCCTGCTCTGGTAGGGCTGATCTGCTCCGCTGTCTGCCTTCTGATTTTCGGAAGCAGCAATTTCATCGTTCCGTCCATGATCTTCATCATCGTGTGCTTTACAGCAGAACGTAAACTCTCAAAGAAACCGGAGGTGGCTGCGAAATGACAATGACAACAACACAGGCGATCATCACCATTGCGGCAGTTGTCCTTGGAACAATGGCAACACGTTTTATCCCATTCATTATTTTTCCGGAGGGCAAAAATCCACCGGAATTCGTCAAGTACCTTGGAACGGTACTCCCATATGCAGCAATCGGGCTTCTCGTTATCTATTGTCTGAAAGATGTCTCTGCAAGCAGTACACATGGACTTCCTGAAGCAATTGCAATTGTTTTCATCGTACTGCTCCACAAATGGAAAAAAAGCACTCTTCTGAGTATCGGCGGCGGCACTGTCCTGTATATGGTACTGATCCAGACCGTTTTTCGCTGAATTTCTTTGCCCAAACAAAAAAACTCGGTATCGATCGAACATTCTGTATCCGGTCGATACCGAGTTTTGTATTTACTCAGCAATCTCATTGATTGCTTCTACTGTTTTGTTGTACTGATTTTTTACTTCTGCGTATAATGTCTCGTATCCATTCAGTTCTCTTCCGCGAAGTTTCTCTGTCAGCGCTTCACTTGGTTTGTAAAGATTGTCAAAGCCAAGGTTCAAACATATGCCTTTCAGTGTATGTGCAGCACGGAATGCGTGTTCTGCGTCCCCCTGCTCGATTGCATCTGTAAGATCCTGGAAACTTGGGTCTTTGAGGAATTTTACAGCAAATTTCTTGATCAGCATTTCATTTCCAAGTCTGGATAAAACTCCGTCATAATTTGCGCCCATTTTTTCATAACTTTCTCTAACTGTCATTCTGTATATTCTCCTTTAATTCTTATTGGTAAAATGCATTATGATTAATTAATTCCCCTGTGATCTTTATCAGTCAGACATTTTCTGAGGTAAGAGTTTACGTATTTGTCAATCATATTTCCGTTTTGCCCCCCCCCAATAAAATCAAGGTCTGTATCATTTTCAATTTCTGAACATTCTTTCTGGATATCCTGTGTGATAGATTCCATCAGATGTTCTTTGGTACTTTCATATTCTTCCAATTCTCTCATTATATTGCGTTTATAAGAAGCATTGTAATCTTCACTTACTACGATGCTGTCCCTTACCTTCTCCTGTGCTTCTACAAGACACTTCAGAAGGATCGGATTGAAGGCTCCACATTCGCCGTTAAGAATCATTTTCATTGCTTCTCTGTGCGTATACTTCTTCTTATAAACCCGCCTGCTGACAAGCGCATCATAAACATCTGCCAGTGCAACGACCTGTGCGGAAAGAGGGATCGCATCTCCCTTCAATCCGTCTGGATAGCCTTTACCGTCATATCTCTCATGATGCCATCTGCATATCTGATAAGCAATCTTGACAAATTCTTCATCCTTGAAGATTTCCATGTTTTCCAGCATGGAGGCACCGATCACTGTATGTTCCTTGACGATCTCTGTCTCCTCCGGTGTCAGCTTGCCTGCCTTGTTCAGTATCTTGTCATCAATGCCGATTTTTCCGATATCGTGAAGAGAAGCCGCTGTCGTGATCATCAGTCTGTCTGACCATAAAACATTGTACTTATCCGTAACCTGAACCAGCTGTTCCAGAAGGATTCCTGTCAGGATATTTACATTCAGGACATGTCGTCCACTTTCGCCATTTCGGAATTCTACGATCTGGCTTAAAATCTCGATCAGGATACGGTTATTCTTCTCTTTCTCATATACCTGATTGGTGATCAGGGCGATCAGCTTGCGCTGCTTCGCATAAAGTTTGATCGTATTAAATACTCTCCGATGAACAACTTCTGCATCAAATGGTCTGTTGATGTAATCAGATACACCCATCTCGTAGGCTTTCTTGACACTGGTCGCAGAATCCTCACTGGAGATCATGATTACCGGAATATCATCAATCCACTGATATTTATTCAGAAACTCCAGAACCTCAAATCCATCCATGACAGGCATCACAATATCGAGAAGCACCAGCGAGATACTGGTTCCATATTTCCTGATGACAGAAATACATTCCTCACCATTCTCTGCCTCCAGGATCTCAAATTCATCTCCCAGAATTGCTGACAGGATCTCTCTGTTCATCTCTGAATCATCGACGATCAGAATCTTATATTTATGAATAGATGATGTATTTGTCAGTGCCGGTGTTTCGTTCAGCAGGTCTCCCTCGGTCACTACCATGTTCTTGGTTGTCTTTGCCTGATACATATACTGATCTGCCCTGCGTATTGCTGACTCTATTGTCCCGCGTGTAGACAATACCCCGCCTATGCTGACAGACATACGAAGCTGTAAATACCCGGGTACTTCTGCGATATGTATCGCTTCCTGTATCTGTTTCAGTTTCTTGCGGAAAGAGGATTCCAGAATATCCGGCATTACCAGAAGAAATTCATCACCGCCAAATCGAACCAGCATATCTGTCTTACGGATATTGTTTCGTATGATCTTGACAACCGTCTCCAGGACAAGATCTCCTGCATTATGTCCATAAGTATCATTATAAAACTTAAAGTCATCCAGGTCGATCATTGCAACCCCGGCAACCATATCAACAGATTTGAGCTGATCCTCATAGTAACGCCTGTTATATGCACCTGTCAATGCATCCATATACAGTTCTCTGTCGTACCGAATCAGTTTCTTGAGCATCTCATCGCGCTCTTTCTTGCTTACCAGCGCATCTCCGTCCAGTTTGTTTACCAGTTCTGCCACGTATGGAACGCCATCGATCTTGATATATTTGGACACTACCTGGAAAATGCCATCATCTATAAATTCAAGTTTTGTTCTCTTACCTTTTTCTGCAAAGGCCGCCCTGGAAATGCAGTTATCACAACGGGAATTCTTATTCCAGAGCGCATAGCATTCACATCCCTCTGACATATCTGTACTTCCCTGAAGCCTTCCGGTCCGCAGTTCCTCCTCGTTAAGAAGGCGTACAATTGAAAATACTTTCTTCAGTTCTTTGAGCATGACTTCCCATTCATGCCTGGTCATATCATTTTCGTTTTGTGCTTCCATGGCATCCTTTCTTTTGCATACTTCTTTGCGTCTCCTATAAGATTATATTATACCATTCTCAATTTTGCCCGTAAAGAAATTTAAGGAATCTTCTTATTATTTTCTGCTTTTCTTTTTGCTTTTTTTACTGCCATTTCCAGCTTTCTTGATATTTTTTCTCTTTTTTTGAAGTCTGCTTTTTTTACGTCTGAATATCAGACTTGCGCCATAGAGTATTATCAGGAAAAATATCCCCTTCACTACATTTATAACGGTATGATCTGGTGTCGTTTCTTTCTGCTCTTCCGGAACTGTCTGCACTTTTTCCGTGTCGACAGATTCTTCCTCTGCCTCTATCTCCTGTGTCTGCTGTTCCAGATATGCAAATCCATAATTAAAAAGCTTGATCGTATCTGTATAATGTGTCATCTCACTTTTTAATACTACTGCGATCAGATTTTTATCGTCTTTCCTGGCTGCTGTTACTAAGGTATTTCCTGCTGCATCCGTGTAACCGGTTTTTCCTGCATAGGCATACTTATAAGAATAGTCTGTCCCATTCAAAAGCTGATGTTCCATTTCAACGATACAGCCGTTCGGATTATTCAAAGTTACCGGAAGCTGGTATGTCTTTGCCGATGCAATTTCCCTTACAGTGTCATTAGAAAAAGCGGCTGCTGCGATCTTGGCCATATCTTCCGCTGTAACCTTCTGCTCTTCTGCATTTAGTCCGGAAGGGTTCACAAAATTACTGTCTGTGCATCCCAGTTCCTGTGCCTTTTCATTCATATGTTCTGCAAATTTCTCATTACTTCCGGCAACATATTCCGCAAGCGCATTAGCCGCCTGATTGGAAGATTTCAACAGCATTGCATACATACAGTCTTCTACTGTCAGTTTATCGCCCGTTTCTAACTGAAGTGCATTTCCACTCCCTTCTTCCACTCCATAGACAGCATCGTACGAAAAAATAACGATATCATCCAGCTTTCCTTCCTCCGCTGTCACCAGTGCTGTCAGAAGTTTTACAATACTTGCGGGATATAATTTTTCTTTTCCATTCTTCTCATACAAAATATCTCCACTGTCCATATCCATTACAACTACAGCCTGTGATTCGATCACCGGTTCTTTCAATGTCTGTGCCCAGATATTCTGTGTAAACAGAATCCCTGATAAAATGCCTATTGTCAAATGAATTCCTTTTATCATGTTTCCATCCTGCAATTATTTTTTTATCTGATTATATCATATTTTCTTAATTATTACGAAATATTTTTTTAACAATTATAACATGTATATAATATAGTATTCTGCAATAACTGCCCAAAAATACATCAGACCCGCGGAAACAGCATTTTGCCCCGTATGTCTCGGGATTTTGCCATTATTCATTGCAAAACACCTCGTGGGATACTACCTGTGAACAGTTACATTTGTCGTTCAATTCACAATATTGTGAATAAATTTTCACTGGTAGAATGGTGTCGTTTGTGGTAATCTAAGAATAGATATTTTATAAAAAATTGTAACTGTTCACGTGATAATGGTTGCAATAAATTTTGATTCAGAAGGGAGAATCCAAATGCTTCAGGATGATTTTATACTGCGCCAGATCCGTGAAATGGTTCATGCTGTTATGAAAATGCTGTTTCAGGTAAGCGCATCCGAGCTTACCCCGGAAGTGATCGAAGACAGTACTGCCAGAACGACTCTTGAGAATCTGATCGCTCTGACCGATGAGGGTAAGATTGACGAGGCAGAGAACCAGTTATACGAAATGACCTGTGATGGTGACCGCCAGAATCTGGAGATCGGTCTTCTTTTTTATTATAATCTTAATGGAAAGGACGATGACTTCCTGGAAGTCCACAATTTCAGCCGTGAAGAGATCATGACCGGAATTCAGGATCTTGCTGACCGTTATCAGCTCAGTGGAATTGCGGAAGCATTCCGCACAGAAATCTTATAATGCTTATAAGGGAGGGATTTTTATGGAATCAAGAATGACCAAAATCAGTGCACGCGGCGACAAGAAAATTCAGCTTAAGGTAATTCCTGGACATTTTGCAACACCGCAGTCTCACATCACCCATTATCTGGACCTTACCACTATGCGTTCCAGAAGTTCAGAGGCACTTCGTGTCGCAGAGGCACTGGCTGCCAACTATGAAACAAGTATTCCTGTTGATACGATCATCTGTATGAGCGGACTGGAAGTTGTCGGTGCATACCTGGCAGAGACACTTACCAGAGCTGGTGTATATTCTATGAACTCACACCAGACTATTTATATCACTGCTCCGGAATACAATAACTCTGGTCAGATCATTTTCCGTGACAATATCCAGCCAATGATCAAGAACAAGAACATCCTGATCCTGGATGGTTCTATCACAACAGGCGAAACTCTGTCCCGTGCGATCGAGAGTATCTTGTACTACGGCGGCACGATCCGTGGTATCGCTGCAATTTTCAGTGCAGCTACCAATATTGCCGGACTGCCTGTTTATAGTATTTTTGATCACAGGGATCTTCCAAATTATGGTTCGTATCCTGCTTCCACCTGTCCTTTATGTGCCCAGAAACAGAAACTGGATGCATTGGTAAATGGCTTCGGTTATTCCAAGATCTAAGCTATTAAAAAGGGCCGCAAGGCCCTTTTTTTCTGGCAAAAATACCTTCTATACTTTCAAACACGAGGAGTTTTATTATGAATAAAAAAGAAATATCAGAAATCAAGAAACAGTTTACCCCCAACAACTGCGCCATCACACGAATCTGCGGCTGCTACGTTGACGGAGAAAAAAACAAAAAGACCAAGCTGAAAGAAGCATTTCTTTCTCTCTCCGAAGAAGAAATGTTCAAATACTTTGAAATCTTCAAGAAAACTCTTTCCGGTACTGTCGGCAAGAACCTGATCAATATGGAATTTCCTCTCGAGCAGGAAAAAGAAGGCGGCACACAGGAATTCCTTCTTCGTCTGCGCGGCAGTAAGTTACAGGATGATGCTATCCTGGATGAATTCTATGACAAAGTGATCGAATCTTACGATTACGGTGAGAATTATTATATCATCCTGATCCACGCTGTATACGATATCCCTGGTAAATCTTCTGATGGTCAGGAAATGTTTGATGCTTCCGATGAGATCTATGATCATATTCTGTGCAGCATCTGCCCTGTAAACCTTTCCAAAGCAGGTCTCTGCTACAATGCAGAAACCAACAATATCGAGGACCGCATCCGTGACTGGATCGTAGAAATGCCGGATCTTGGATTCCTGTTCCCGGTATTTAATGACCGCAGTACAGATATCCACGGACTTCTCTACTACTCCAAGAACGCAGAACAGCTCCGCAGTACTTTCGTAGATGAACTGTTTGGCTGTGAAACTCCGCTTTCAGCCGGTGGACAAAGAGATTCCTTCAATGCCCTTGTGGAGGAAACTCTGGGGGAAGACTGTGCTTATGATACTGTCATGAACATTCATGAGAAATTAAATGAGTGGGTTGAATCACAGAAGGATTCTCCTGAACCCGCTGTTCTCACCAAACCAGAAGTGAAACGTCTCTTCGAGGAATGCGGTGTCGAAGAAGAAAAAATGGAAACTTTCGACCAGTGCTACGAAGCCACCGCCGGTGAGAATGCATCCCTGATGGTATCCAACATTACCAACACCCGCCGGACCGAGATCAAAACCCCGGATGTCGTCATCCACGTAGACCCAGACCGCGCGGCGTTGATTGAAACCCAGATTATTGATGGACGTAAATGTATCGTGATTCCGATGGAGGGTGATGTTGAGATCAATGGTATCCATGTGACGGGAAGTTTTTCTGAGGATAATGCGGAGGAAATTTAATATCCTTACATAATAGAGCCCCC
>NZ_FR886771.1:595-31216 GCF_000436615.1 Blautia sp. CAG:237 | reverse complement strand
GCCCCGCAGCGAATGCTGCGGGGCTCCGATTTTTATGATTTTTTATTCGTAAATTCCATTCACAGTAACATCAAATACTGCTTCTTTTCCATTAAGCTCATCCACACCATAATCATCCGGGAAGGTTACGGTTACTTCTACTTCATCTCCTGGGTGAGCACCTACGAGCTGATCTTCAAAGTTATCAATATAGCTTCCAGAACCGATCACAAGGTCTGTTCCCTTTCCATCAGTGCTTCCACGATCGAATGCTGTACCATCGATCTTACCAACATAATCAATGTTTACAGTATCTCCGTCTTTGACTGTCAGAGATGTGTCTGTGCTGTAGGAAGGTGCTTCCGTAGCTTCTGGTGTTGTTGTTGCACTTGCTGCCTCAGTAGCTTCCGGTGTTGTTGTAGCACTTGCTGCCTCTGTAACTTCTGGAGTCTCAGTAGCGTCTGCCTCCGGTGTCTCTGTTACCTCAGTATCTTCTGTTGTATCAGCAGCTTCCTCGGTCGGCTCCGGTGTTGCGGTTGGCTGATTATATTTATGGTTATCTGTTACTTTGAGAGTCTTGAGAACTTTCTTCTCTTCTTTGATATCTGCATCTTCCATCCACTTGTCAGTAGTCTCTGTATACAGATCCTGCTCTCTTGTAGAAATGATAGACTCTTTCTTGGTCTCTGTTGCTTCTTCATCGTTTTTCTGATTCAGTTTTACAACATAGTATGCTGTATCTGTTTCGATCACGTCCGGAGCAACTTCTCCATCATCGAGTGTTCTGAGGACTTTGATCACTTCATCCGGATAAGTACTGCTGGATGTACTGCTGTCTTCCTCAGAATCCTCATTCTCGGAATCTTCATCATCACTGGTATCATTTGCATCAAAAGTACCTTCCAGTGAAGAATAAGAATCATCTACAGATTTGGCGATCTCATCGAAATCTCCCTCTGGATCCTTGGTCAGTTCATCCTGGATCTTCTGTGCATCTTCTTTCTTCTGCTTAATCTCATCATCGCTTAAATCTGCTGTGCTGATACTTACATAACTGAAAGAAGACTGCTGTGCTTCCTCATCAGAAACATCCTTGTCTACATCTGCAATGATCGGATCATGAATTCTCTGTTTGTATGTCTCAAGTTCCAGGAAGGTTTTGACCTGATCTTCTGTAACTGCCAGGTCTGCAATTGCCTCATCAGAGTTTGCTTCCATAAAGGAAGCGGCTGCTTCTTCGATTGCTTTCTCATCATCATCTGTCAGTTCTACATCATAATCAGCTGCTTTTTCTTTCATGATGTACATAAGTTCTACGTCTTCGAGGGCCTGTTCTACAAGCTGTTCACCATAGGTCTTGCCTTTCTCTGCTTCTGTATCCCAGATATCAAAATCAGAGCCGCCCATATAACTTCTGTACATAGCTTCTGTCTGCATCTGACCGTCTCTGACAGAAAGGCTTACAACGCCCAGCGGGATCTCTGTTCCATCTACTGTAGCAACCGTCTTGCTTCCGTCTAATTTCTTCTCACCGCATCCGGTAAGCATTCCTGCAGCCATAATGCCTGCCATAGCAACAACGGCTGTTTTTTTTGTCATTTCCTTCATATTTTCCTCCATGATTACCTGAATTCAATAGTATGAGTATAAACTTTTTTCCCCTTCAGGGCAAGGATTATCCATAAGAAACGCTGTTTTTTCACAAAATAGACACGTTTCGTTCCTGACTGACTTTACTCCTCCACCAGTTTCTCCAGTTCATTCAGAAAATCCGTAAGTGCTGTCAGAAGATTTCCGACCGGTGTCAGAATAAATTTCGGTTCCTGCTCATTCTTGAACTGAAGTCCGCGTCTGTATTTCTGCATCAGTTCCGGGAAGCCTGCCGGATTCAGTTTCGCACGCTCATACAAAGTGATCTTCAGATCTTTGCCCATCTGCTTGATCTCCGTCACATAGCTTCTGTGTGCAAGAGCTTTGATCCGGGCAATCGTCAGAAGGTTCAGCACTGCCTTCGGCGGCTCTCCAAATCGATCCAGAAGTTCCTCCAGCATATCATCATAATCCTGCGTTGTCTCAATCCCTGCTGTCCTCTTGTAGATGTCCAGTTTCTGGTACTCATTGCTGATATAGGTATCCGGAATAAAGGCATCCATATTCAGATCGATCGTTGTTTCAAAGTCCTCCATCGTGTGGATTCCCTTTGCCTCCTTGACCGCCTCACTGAGCATCTTGCAGTAGAGATCATATCCGACAGCATTCATATGTCCGTGCTGCTCCGCACCAAGAAGATTACCTGCACCACGAAGTTCCAGGTCCCTCATCGCGATCTTGAATCCACTTCCGAGGTCTGTATACTCACGAATCGCAGACAGTCGTTTCTCTGCTGTCTCTTTGAGCATCGTATTCCTTCGGTACATCAGAAATGCATATGCGGTACGGTTGGAACGTCCGATCCTTCCTCGAAGCTGATACAGCTGTGACAATCCATAACGGTCTGAGTCATGGATGATCATGGTATTTACATTTGAAATATCAAGCCCCGTCTCTATGATCGTTGTGGAAACAAGCACATCGATCTCACCATTGATAAACGCATACATAACCGATTCCAGTTCTCTCTCACTCATCTGTCCATGCGCAAAATCAATCCGCGCATCCGGGATCAGTTTGGAAAGACGCGCCGCCACATCCGCAATATCATTGACTCTGTTGTATACATAATAAACCTGACCGCCCCTTCGGAGCTCTCGGTTGATTGCCTCACGGACAGTCTCTTCATCGTACTCCATAACATAAGTCTGGATCGGAACGCGGTCCATCGGTGGCTCCTCCAGAACACTCATGTCACGGATCCCTATCATACTCATATGAAGTGTTCGTGGAATCGGCGTTGCCGTCAGTGTCAGTACATCAACGTCTTTCTTGAGCTGCTTGATCTTTTCCTTATGGACAACGCCAAAACGCTGTTCCTCGTCAATGATCAGCAGACCAAGGTTTTTGAAAGTGACATCTTTTGACAGGACTCTGTGTGTTCCTACAATTATGTCAACCTGTCCTTTTTTGAGATCACTGATCGTCTTCTGCTGCTGAGAAGGTGTACGGAAACGGCACAGAAGATCCACACGTACCGGAAACTCATTCATACGCTGTACAAAGGTGTTATAGACCTGCTGTGCAAGAATGGTAGTAGGTACCAGGTAAACGACCTGCCGGCTCTCCTGCACGGCTTTAAACGCCGCACGAAGCGCAACCTCTGTCTTGCCATATCCAACGTCTCCGCACACAAGACGATCCATGATCTTGGTACTTTCCATATCTTTCTTGGTGTCCTCAATCGCAGCAAGCTGATCTTCAGTTTCCTCATACGGGAACATTTCTTCAAACTCTCTCTGCCATACAGTATCCGGACCGCATACATACCCTTCTTTTTCCTGGCGGACCGCATAAAGTTCCACCAGTTCTTTCGCGATATTCTGGACTGCACCTTTCACTCTGGATTTTGTCTTTTTCCATTCCTGACCGCCAAGACGGTTCAGCTTCGGCGGTTTTGCAGTCTCCGATCCCGCATATTTCTGAAGCGCATCAAGCTGTGTTGCAAGGATATACAGATTACTGCCGTTGCGGTATTCGATCTTGATATAATCTTTTGCAACTTTATCCACCGCAACCTTCTCAATACCACGGTAGATTCCCAGCCCATGTTTTTCATGAACTACAAAATCTCCAATCGAAAGTTCCGAGAAATCCTGAATACGTTTTCCATTGTATTCTTTCTTTTTCTTACGCTTCTTCTGCTCTTTTCCAAAAATGTCAGTTTCTGTGATAATCGCAAATTTGATAAACGGATATTCAAATCCCTTACGTGCATGACCATAAGCGACCATGATCTCGCCCGGTTCCAGCACACGGTCAAAATCCTGTCCGTAAAAAGCACTTAATCCCTCATCCTGCAGATCCTTCGCAAGACGCTCCGCTCTTGTCCTTGAACCGGAAAGAAGCACGATCTGATATCCCTGTTTCTTGTACTGTCGGAGATCTTTGACGAGAAGTTCAAAACTACTCTGATAAGAACTCATGGATTTGACTGTCAGGTTAAACTGCTCTGTAATCTTCCAGTCTGCCCTCTTTGGTTCCATCAGTGATACAGAAATGCAGTTTCGATTATTCAGCTTGTGATTCAGATCTTCCCATCTGCACATCCAGTTCTGGGAAATATTTTCTTCACCTTTCTGCTGACGGTTTTCACAGCTCTGACGAAATTCCTCTTCTACTGCTCTGGCATTTTCCTCCAGGCGGTTCGGCTCATCAAGAAAAACAAGACTGTTTTTTTCTGCAAAATAATCAAGAAAAGAAACGCCGCCCTTTTCTGCCGGCTGTTCTGTCGCCGGATAGATCATGATCTCGTCAAGATTTTCCAGGGAACGCTGGCTCTGTGAGTCAAACGTACGGATCGAGTCGATCTCATCTCCCCAGAGTTCGATCCTCCACGGATTTTCTTCGGTAAGGGAATAAATATCCACAATGCCGCCCCGGACAGAAAACTGTCCCGGCATTTCCACCTGACCTACACGCTCATAACCCATATGCACAAGCGCATCTTTGAGTTTATCCATATCCAGCGTACTGTCATTTCGAAAATGGATCAGCTGTTTTTCTATTTTGTCAAGCGGCTGAAGATAATCCATACATCCGTCTATACTCGTGACAACAGTGATGTTTTCTTTCTGTTCCAGCAGAGCTTTGATCACACGCATTCTCTGGCGGAGCAGAAGGTTTCCATGAATATCTGCCTGAAAAAAGAGCAGATCTTTCGCCGGATAGTAATATACATTCTTATCATAAAAACGATAATCCTCGTACAGTTCCTTCGCAGCTTTCTCATCTTCTGCCAAAATCAGGTGAGATGTAAAAAGCCCGGAAAGCCCATATATTAAATGAGCTTTCTGGGACTCCATACAACCACTTATCTCCAGTATTCCACGATTACTTTTTGCTTTTGTATAAATTGCTTCCATCTCTGCAAGATTTTGCAGAGGATGCAAAAATGTTTTCATACAACCCCCGGTTTCTTGTTGAATTCATTCATGGCGGCATCCGGGCCATCGGACAGGATCAGTTCCACTGCCTTACATGCACGGTCCTGCGCCTCATCAACGAGTTTGCGGTCTTCACTTCCAAATCTTCCAAGAACATAATCCGCAAGATCCCAGCCCTGCGGCTTGGCACCTACACCGACTTTGATACGCACAAATTTCTGTGTACCGAGCTCCTGAATGATATTTTTGATTCCATTATGCCCTCCGGCACTTCCCTTCTTGCGGATACGAAGCTGGCCCGGATCCAGATCGATGTCATCATAGATCACGATCATCTCTGTTTCCGGGTCAATTTTGAAGTAGTTTGCCATCTCCCGGACCGGACCTCCGCTGAGATTCATATAGGACAGAGGTTTCATCAGGAGAGCAGGCTGCCCTCCGATGATCCCCTTGCCGTACATGGCATTAAACTTCACACCGCCCTGTGGGATCTGGTATTCTTCTACCAGTTTGTCAATCACATCAAATCCCATGTTGTGGCGTGTCGCTTCATACTGCCTTCCGGGATTTCCCAAACCTACGATCAAGTACATTCAAATTTCCTCGCTTAATTAAAGTAAACCATTTCATCTGCCAGTGGCTCGCAGATTTCTACATGATCTGCGTAGAGAACGACACCTTCTTCTCCCTGGTACTCGTTTCTCTTCTCTATAGCAACTTTTGCAGTGACTTCTACCCATGATCCCGGGGCCAGTTTCGGCGCATAAGCACTCTTGCATACATAGCCAAGGAATGTTGTGTCATCTGCACAGCAGGTCATTGCGGTACGTCCCGGAACAAAGAATTTGCTTCCCATTCCGCGCGGTTTCATGACTCTTGCTTTGAATTTGACGGTTTTTCCTTCGTAATTTTCCGGATGGTCCATTGCATCTACAAACCAGATACCATAATCTTCCGGCAGGATGTCAATGACCGGTGCATCCATATCGAATGGCATCTCATCCTGGAAAATATCTCCCATCTCGCCTTCTTCATCCTCAAAGATGACTTCTGCTCTCTGGTTCGCAACCTTGATCCCACGACGGTAAGTCGGCAGCGGATCGTCTTCTTTGCAGCGGTTGAAAATAACCATGTCAGTATTTTTTATCATGTCCATAAAAATGGATTTCATGTTTGCCATATACATCTGGAAAGTGCTGGCATCTACGCAGGTAATCTGCTGTTCTACGCCCCATCCTTCCGGAAGCTGCATTTTTTCGAAATTGCTTACCAGCCACATTCCATTATATTCGATGATAACACGTTCAGGCTGATGAAGGATACTCATTGCTACCAGTCTCTCAGTAGTGAATTCTTCTTCACTTTCGATGATCTCTACAACTGTATTATTTTTTTTGAGTGCAGCCTCATCGTATTCTTCTTCTCCTTCTTCGCAGAGGATCAGAAGGGTCTTTCCATCAATGTGGAAATAATCCTGCTGGAGAGTAAAATTCAGGAAAGAAGTCTTTCCACTTTCAAGGAAACCTGTCATTAAATAAATCGGCACTTTGATTTCTTCCATAGTCTGTATGATCCTCCGTTATTACAGGCCAAAAAGCTCAGCCAGTTTGTCCTCGTTGAGTTTGGAACCGATTACGCAGAGACGTCCTGTATATTCCGGTGCCCCGCTGCGGATCTCTGTTTCTTCCGGAACCATATCAAAGTAGATCCATGTTCCGTCTTCTGCCGGAAGCATTCCTTTCGCACGAAGGATGATTCCATATTCTTCTGTCTCAGACAGTGTCTCAAGGATCTTTTCAAGATTTTCTCTTGTGTATTTCTTAATTGTCTCACGGCCCCAGCTTGTGAAAACTTCGTCTGCATGATGATGGTGATGATGATCATGTCCGCAGCCGCATTCTTCATGGTCGTGATCGTGATGATGATCGTGGTCATGATCATGTCCGCAGCCACACTCTTCATGGTCATGGTCGTGATGATGGTGCTCATGTTCCTCGTGATCGTGGTCATGGTCATGTCCGCAGCCACATTCTTCATGGTCATGGTCGTGATGATGGTGCTCATGTTCCTCATGATCGTGGTCATGATGATGTTCATGCTCCTCGTGATCATGGTCATGATGGTGATGTCCATGCTCGTGAACATGTCCGCATTCCGGGCAAACTTCTTCTTCCATCATTTCCTGCTCCAGAGATACCGGATGTTCCATAACTTCCAGGATCTTTGCACCTTCCAGTTTCTCGATCGGTGTGGTGATGATTGCTGCCTTCGGGTTGATCTCACGAAGAAGCTCCATTGCAGCCTGTGCTTTTGCTTCATCTACGATATCGGTACGGCTCATGATGATCGCACCTGCATATTCAACCTGGTTATTGAAAAATTCACCAAAGTTTCTCATATACATTTTGCATTTCTTTGCATCTACAACAGTTGTGTAGCTGTTAAGAACCAGTCCTGTCTCTTCTGCAACACCCTGAACTGCTTTGATAACATCTGACAGTTTGCCGACACCTGATGGCTCGATCAGGATTCTATCCGGATGATATTTGCTGATAACTTCCTTAAGGGATGCACCAAAATCGCCAACCAGTGAGCAGCAGATACAGCCGGAGTTCATCTCACGGATCTCAATTCCTGCTTCTTTAAGGAATCCACCGTCAATACCGATTTCACCAAATTCGTTCTCGATCAGTACAACCTGCTCACCTTTGAAAGCATCTTTGAGAAGTTTTTTGATCAGTGTTGTTTTACCGGCTCCAAGGAAACCGGAGATAATATCAATTTTTGTTCTTTCCATGATATATGCATGTCCTTTCTTATTTCGATTGTTTCATTAAGCTAACTCATAACGTAGCTTGACCAGGAAGTGCATGCACCCCCTGGTTAAATTTACCTTTTAATATGGTAATGGGGACATGAACCAGTCACGCCCCCACTGCATTTATTGTCTGATCAGCCGTTGATCATGAAGTTCAGAAGTTTATCAATGTCTTCTTTCTCGTAAGCAACGATCTCAAGTTCCGGGATCTCTCCGCCTGAGAAGATGTTTGCCAGAGATACATACTGGGATAATTTGGATTTGAGGTTCAGCCTGTCTCCCTCACCTGTTACAAGTTCTACTCTGCCTGTGCAGCTATCTACTACTTCGAAAAATTTCTCAACGTCTTTAATATTGGATACTTTCATCTTAGTTCTCCTTTCGAGATTTTATTATCAATTCCTATTTACTTTGTAATTCGCGCTCAGTATAAACCATATTTCCTGAAATTGCAAGACCTTTTACAACAAAATTTAGTATGTAAAAACAGCAATTCCATATGCAGGAAGCGGATATGCAAAAGAGAATTCTCTGTGGTCGCACTCCTGTGCTTCTGCCTTGAATACCTTCGGTTTGTCCAGAAGTCCATGCTCATCCATGATAAGTTTGTACTGTTTTTTCTTCGGAACGCCAACACGATAATCCGGACGTTCTACCGGTGTATAGTTTACTACAAACAGGAGGTTATTTCTCTTGGTCGGTGATTTACGAACCAGGCTGAAAATGCTTCTGTCTGCATCGTCTGCATTGATCCATTCAAATCCTTCTGGATCATTGTCACCTGCATACAGTGCAGGATATTTCTTATACATATGAAACAATGTCTTGACAAAATTCTGGAGATCCTTGTGGTTGTCCTCTTTAAGAAGATACCAGTCAAGTTCTCTCTCCTCACTCCACTCACGAAGCTGTCCGAAGTCCTGACCCATAAACAGAAGTTTCTTGCCCGGATGGAAGATCATAAACGCATATGCTGCCTTAAGGTTCTTGAATTTGTCATCCGGATATCCCGGCATCTTGTTCAGCATGGAACACTTAAGATGTACGACCTCATCATGTGAAATGACAAGTACATATCTCTCACTGTATGCATATGTCATTGAGAAAGTCATCTTATTGTGATCGCCCTTACGGAAATATGGATCCAGTTTCATGTATTCCAGGAAATCATTCATCCAGCCCATGTTCCATTTCAGTGAGAATCCAAGACCATTGTCCTCTGCTTTACCTGTAACCTGCGGCCATGCGGTAGACTCCTCTGCGATCATAACCGTACCGTGGTTTCTTCCAAGTACAACGGTATTCAGATGTTTGAAGAATTCTATTGCTTCAAGGTTCTTGTTATCACCGTACTTATTGGCAACCCACTCGCCATCTTTCTTGCCATAATCCAGATAGAGCATAGATGCAACTGCATCTACACGGAGGCCGTCTACATGGCATTCCTCGATCCAGTACAGTGCGTTGGCGATCAGGAAGTTCTTGACTTCCGGACGTCCGTAATTGTAGATCTTGGTTCCCCAGTCAGGATGCTCACCCTGTCTCGGGTCTTCATGCTCATAGACAGCAGTTCCATCGAAATTGGCAAGTCCATGTGCATCCTTCGGGAAATGAGCCGGAACCCAGTCGAGTATAACACCGATCTTGTTTCTGTGCAGGTAATCCACCATATATTTGAAATCCTGTGCAGTACCATACCTGGAAGTCGGTGCATAATATCCTGTTACCTGATATCCCCAGGATCCGTCAAATGGATGCTCTGCAATTCCCATAAGTTCTACATGAGTATATCCCATCTCTTTGACATAGGCCGCCAGTTCATGTGCAAATTCACGGTAATTATAAAATCCCGGATCATCCTCATTCTCTGCCGGATGTTTCTTCCAGGAACCCGGATGTACTTCATAGATTGCCATCGGTTCACGTTTCTCGTCAAATTCCGGACGCTTCTTCATCCAGGTGGTATCTTTCCATTTGTAATCCGTAATGTCTGTAATTCTTGATGCCGTTCCCGGTCTGAGTTCTGCTTCATTTGCGTATGGATCTGCCTTATAAAGTTCTTCTCCATGATATCCGACAATAAAGAATTTGTACAGATCTCCAACTTTGGCACCCGGAACAAAGATCTCATATACTCCGATCTCACCGACTCTGTTCATTGGATTTGCCTGATTATCCCAGTTATTAAAATCACCGATTACAGAAACATATCTTGCATTCGGTGCCCAGACTGCAAAATAGACACCCTTCTTGCGATGCTGTGTGGTAGGATGAGCTCCTAATTTCTTATAGATGTCGTAATGAGTTCCCTGCCCGAACAGATACTGATCCAGTTCTGTAAACTGCATTTTCTCTCCCATCCAGAAATTCCTCCCTTAATTCAAAATTGAGCAGGCTGAAAATATAGAGTCCTGTCTGTGCAGTATATGATTATCGGTAATCTGCACATTTTACTCCTCTTATTCAAGCCAATTTATAGACATATTATACCAATCCAGACTGTTTACGTCAATTAAAAGTATGTCCTGTTACTACAATCTCCCTACAAAAAAATGAGGGCAGAACTGTTATTTCTGTTCTGTCCTCATTTGTATTTCTTATTTAGTATGTATCGTACGAATCGTCGCCGGAATCCTCATCATAGTAGTCTCCAGAATCATCGTATCCAGAGTCTCCACTGTCTCCCGAGTCATCATAACTGGAGCTGTCATCGCCAGAGTCATAATCTTCTGAATCACTTCCATCTCCTGAAGAGCCGTCTCCGCCGGAATCCCCAGAACTGCTGTCACTGCTGCCATCAGAAGAATCTCCATCGGAAGAACTTCCGTCACTGACATCAGTACTGTCTGTAGAACTGTCGTCTGTAGATTCAGTGTCCGCAGAACTCTCAGATCCATCTGATGCATCGCTTCCATCTGTAGAATCCGTATTACCGTTATATCCCGGAACCGTTCCTGCCTGAAGCTGGCTGTCCCAGAACTGTGAGTATGTCGTATTCTGTAATGTTACATTCTTGGCTGCTGCCAGTTCACTGACTGTCATCAGTTTATAGCCCTGTGAAACCAGATCCGGTATCAGTTTCAATGCTGCCTGAACGGAAGGTTCATGAATATCATGCATCAGTATGATTGTACCATCTGTCAGATCGCCATTCATAACGGCATCATAATCTGCTGTTGCATCCATCAGCTTCCAGTCTTCTGTATCAAGAGACCACATGAAGAACGGCTTCTGTACTGCATCATAGATATCCTGATTGGCTGCTCCATAAGGTGCCCTGGCTACCGTTGCTGCCTGTCCGCAGGCCTGTACAAGTGCATCGTCTGTCTTCTGGAATTCTGTGACAACATCATCAATCGACATATTTGTTAAAGTCTGACTTGGATGATCCCAGGTATGGTTACCGATCTCACATCCAAGATCGACCATCCTCTGTACGGTTGATTCCCAGGAACCTACATTCTGTCCTACCATGAAGAATGTCGCATGTGCATTATTCGCTTCCAGACAATCCAAAAGTTCATCTGTATATTCTCCAGGACCATCATCAAAGGTAAGTGCAATTCGTGGTTTATGTGTATTTGGATCATATGTACCGTCATCATTGAAGTAATAATCATCAAATCCAACGCTTATCCATCCTGTCTGAATGTAACCATTCTCATCAAAATAATAGGTGGAACCATCTATTTCCTGCATACCTCCGGCAAAATAAGTGCCATCTGCATTCTGATACCATTTACCATTTTCATTTTCATTCCATCCAATAGACATCTGCGATGCCTTTGCCAGATCATTCTTGAGTGGATATCTTGCCGCTGAATTGACTGCTGATGTCGTCGTTGTATCCGCCGTGCTATCTGTTCCGTCTGAAACTGTATCGGACTTCACATTCGTCTGATCAGTTTCTGCCTGAACCTGTGCCGGTTTATCAACACTCTTTCCACCGATTCTGTTGACAACGGGGATCAGAATTCCCCTTATAACAAATATAACTACGAGAATGACTGCAATAACATATGCGCCCAGGCGCATCATCTTACGTCTTCTCATCTGTTGCTGCTTTTTGCGTATTCGTTCACGCAATACTTTCTTATCCATGATTTCCACCTGCTGTATTTTATATCTCTGGCGTTACTGTTGCCTGTACTTCAGAAACGCATTCATCTTATTATCATAACGCATTTATTATGGAAATACAATTGTCTTTTCTTATTTATTCATTACTCTTCTACTGTATTGTCCTCAATTGACTCTTCTGACATATTCTCTTCCGTTTCATCCTGTGTTTCCTCACTTCCATCATATTCAGTGAGGTCTGAACCGGTATCTTCTGCTTCAGTATATGCATCTTCGTTTTCAATAGAATCCTCTGCACTTCCTGTCTTTTCGTTGACAGTAGACTGGTCTACAATAAATTTCTCCACACGAAGAAGTGCCAGTGATTCATTTACTTCATCCTCTCCATATGTTTCAATCAGCTCATCAATGCTTGCCACTCCATAGTCCAGAATCAGGTTATTCTTTAATTCTTCTGTCTCTGCATCACTCAGACTCAGTCCCTCAGCATCAATGATTCCCTGAACGATCAGATTCTGTTCAACTTTGGATTCTGCATAATTTTTGCATTCTTCATTAAATTCATCTTCTGTCAGATCCCATGTTTCCAGCAGATCACTCAGTTCCATTCCATTGTCTTTTGCAGTCTGTTCATTGAGTGCTTTATAGCTTTCTTCTGCTTTTTTGACATCTTCTTCCGGGTATTTCTTAATCTCAGATGTATCAAGTACCTCAGACCATGCTGTTGCATACAATTCATTATCTGCTGTCGTGGATGCCTGTTTTTCCAGTTCCTCTCTTACAGATTTCTTATAGTCATCTACAGTTTTGTAATCTGTATTGGAAGCAACCCATTCATCTGTCAGTTCAGATGCTCTTGTAAATTTCTGAAGAGTCACCTTAAAAACAGCTTCCTTACCGGAAAGAGAATCATCCTCGCTGTAACCTTCCGGTAAAGTAAGAGTCAGTTCTTTGGTTTCTCCCTTTTTCATTCCAACCAGACCATCTTCAAAACCATCGATTCCCATATCTCCTTCACCGACAACAAGTTCATAGTCATCGGCAGAACTTCCGTCAAACTCTTTACCGTCTACAGTACCTGTAAAATTAATGGTCACAATATCTCCATATTCAACAGTTCCATCTGTAACCTCTGTTCCCTTGTCCTGTAATTCATAGTTGATTTCTGCATCCACATCATCATCTGTTACTGCCTGTGTATAACGATCCAGTGTAAGTCCTTTGTAATCTCCAATTGTAACATAATCAGAAACATCTTTTACCGAAATAATTCTTGTCTCTTCCTTCTTGGAATCAGAAGTCTTGGAATCTGTCTTGTCCGTATCAGAATTGTCAGAAGCCGTTTCTGTTTTGGCGGTAGTCTTATCAGTCTTATCAGAACTGTCCTTGCTTCCACACGCAGTAAGAGATACCGCCATACAAGTTACTAACATTGCTGCTACTACTTTTTTCTTCATGAAAAATCTCCTTTCAAATCTGGTTATTATTTACATTTCCGGAACCGGAGTCGGCCGGGAAGAATCCCATACATCAGAAACATCAAAAAGGTCACTGAGCATATCCGGGTTATAGTACATTCTATATCCATCCAGGTTTCTTCTTCCCTGGCGGAAATACTGATCTGTGATCTGAACAAAATACTGACTGGAATCTACGTTGCAGAAATAATTGTATCCCGCGCTCTTGTAATACTGGAACTTCGGATTATCAGAAGAATATCCCTCCCAGTCACCAATATCCGCGCCAAACGCAAAGATGACCATATCTGTATCACCAAGGATCGGAGCCACATAAGCTTTCCATTTCTTATCATCAGTCTCAAGATCCTCTGCGGAACGCTCTGTTGCATTCATGTGTCCCCAGGTATGGCTCGCAAATTCCCATCCCTCTGCTTTCATGGCATCTGCTACCTTCGTTGCATCCTTAACATCCTGGTCATAATCAAAATCAGGATTGTCATCCAGGAATTTCTTCTGGTCATCCTGAAGATTTTCTTTGGTCTTGTAGGCTATATCAGTTCTGTATCCCAGTACTCCGTTATAACCTGTCATCGCAAGGATTCCCTTGCGTCCATGATAGGAAAAATCCGGATGTTCTTTGATAAAAGAATCCAACAGCGGAACAAGATCATAATCTCCTACCAGGACATTTCCATCTGCATCAATGTATTCTGTTTTTACATCTCCATTTTCATCGAGTACAAGTTTGGATGCACATCCATCACCATCCATATAATGATAATAACTGACATCGTCCTGAGAAAGCACAAACGGGATCTTGCCCTCCGGCACCATGATCTTGCCACGGCTCATCGTACCATCCTTGTTCACTGTTGCCATGTCATGCGGGCTTACCAGAACATAGCCCTTATCATACATGATCTGAATGATCTTATTGAACTCACTGACAGTCGTCATAACCTGATTGTAGTTTCCGGATTTGGAATCTCCGTCAAAAGCCCTGGAAGTGTCCTCGATCAGTGTGTGAAAAAATACATGTGTGATCTGTTCCAGTGGATACTCTACAAGTGAAGACTTTGCAATCTGGCACTTGGCTGCCAGGTCCATATAGTCCTTGTTTTTCGTAAAATCTTTCTGACCCTTCAGAAGTTTGATCGCCTCATCGTAATTATACTGTTCGTACATGATCGTTGCCTGATCGAGAACTGTCTGATCCTTACTGGATTTCTCAGAATCAGTGTCCTCTGTGTCTCCGGCATCTGCCTCACTGCTGTCTGTCTCTGCTTCATCCTGAGAAGCAGTCTGGTAAGTTTTTACTGTTTTGGTTTCTTTTTCTGCTATATGATTCAAAAGCGGCAGAATATAACTGCCGCTCAGAAGTATCGAAGCTGACAAAATACATGTAAGTATCACAGCTCTTTTCTTCATAGTTAGTAACTCCTTCTTTCTTATTTGTTTAACCCATCGGTGGAACCGGAGTCGGTCTGCTTGGATCAAAAACATCTTTTGCATTGAACAGGTCTTCCAGAAGATCCGGATTATAGTACATACGATATCCGTCCAGATTTCGTCTTCCCTGACGGAAATAGCGATCCCGGATCTGCACAAAATATTTGCTGGAATCTACATTACAATAATAATTATATCCGACACTCTTGAGATATTCAAATTTATCACCGGAATAGTCCTCCTGAGTGGTCAGATCCGTACCAAATGCAAAAATAATAATATCCGTTCCTCCGATCAGGGGATCCACATTATCCTTAAACTTCTGTGTATCTGCCTGAAGCTGTTCCAGAGAAATCTGTCCGATGTTTTGATGACCCCAGGTATGACTGGCAAACAACCATCCATCCTCTTTCATAGCATCAGCAACTTTCTTTGCTTCTTCCCGTTCTTTGTCCAGACTGAAATCCGGGTGTGCATCCAGCCATTCAACTTTGTTATCATCCAGATCTGCCGGACGTGTTTCATAGCTGATATCTGTGCGATATCCCAGGATTCCATTATATCCGGTCAATGCAACGATTCCCTTGGCTCCTCTGTAAGAAAAATCAGGATGTTCTTCTACGAAACGATCGATCAATGGAACCATATCATAGTCACCTACTGATACACTTCCATCATCCTCAATATATTCATTTCGAATCTTGCCTTCATCATCTACAACCAGTTTGGAGGCAAATCCATCACCATCCATATAATGGTAATAACAAACATCATCCTGAGAAAGTACAAACGGGATCTTACCTTCCGGAAGAAGGATCTCTCCCGGTGACATGGTTCCATCCTCATTTACAGTAGCCATGTCCTTGATGCTTACCATCACATACCCCTTATCATACATGGTCTGTGTGATCTTGTTGAATTCATCGATCGTGGTCATGACCTGATTATAATCTGCTTCCTTGTAATCACCATCAAAAGCTTTGCTCGGATCTTTGATAAGAATGTGATAAAAAACATGTGTCACTTCTTCCAGTGGCCATGATTTACAGGAAGCTTTGGCCTCTTCGTATTTCTTAACGGCACTCTGCATATCTGAATCGCTGCTATATGATGTATCTGCCTTAAGAAGTTCTATCGCACCGTCATAATCATACTGTGTCGCTTTAAGTTCAGCAGCTTTGAGTGTATCTTTCGGTGAACTTTTGCTGCTGGCGGTTTCCTGCTCTGTCTTGTCTCCCCCGGAAACAGAAGAACCGGAAGCATCTGCCGTCGTTTCTTTATCTGTGCCGCTGGCTGACGGCTTCGACGAAGAAAAATGTCCTGCAATTCCACGGACTGCCGCAGTTATAATAACTACTGCTGCCAACGCCATAACTATCAGGATCATCCTTCTCTGACGCTGCCGTTTCCTCTGCAGCGCCCGTCTCCTGCGCCGGCGTTCCCGAATCCGCTCTTCCTCGGTCAGATCTTCTTTTCTTACAGAAGCAGTCGTTCTTTCCCTGTATTGGTGCCTGTTCCGACTTTTACCATTATCCTTCTCCATACTAACTCCTTAGTCTTTTTTTTCTGTAATCCCCAGTATACCCGGGATTTCTGTATTTATCCCTGTCTTTAGATTTCGCTCTTTTCATTATACCTGTTTAACTATATAATTTCCACCGTTTTCCTTTTTCTTCACGGAATTTTCGTGAATTTATTTGCCTTTTGTAATAAATAATGATAGAATATATTTCGCATAAATATTTGTAATATACACACTGAGGAGGGTATCTATGAGTACACTTAGCATCGTCCTTCTTGTTATCTTGGTCATTCTGATCATTGCCCTGGTTGCACTTTATTTCTTCGGAAAGAAAGCTCAGAAGAAGCAAGAAGAACAGCAGGCACAGATTGAAGCTGCAAAACAGACTGTTTCCATGCTGATCATCGATAAGAAACGACTTCCACTCAAAGAATCCGGTCTGCCGCAGATGGTCATTGACCAGGCTCCTAAGCTGATGCGCCGTTCCAAACTGCCGATCGTTAAGGCTAAGGTTGGTCCGAAGATCTCCATACTGATCGCAGATGAGAAGGTTTTTGACCTGATCCCTGTCAAAAAAGAAGTAAAAGCCGAAGTAAGCGGTTTATACATCGTTGGAGTTAAAGGAATCCGTGGTTCTCTTGAAGCACCGGCACCTAAGAAAAAGGGATTTTTCAAAAGAATGTTCAGCAAAGACAAATAAGATCGAAAGACAATGCCCGTAAAGTATTTCAGCTTTACGGGCATTTTAATTTGATTTTATAAAACAAAATCCGCGGAATCCTTGGACTGTGCCTGTACGGTCAGATAACAGTCAGCGACATGCTCTTCGTTCATATCCAGAGCATAATCCACCTTCATCTGAATGCCGTCTTCACTCTCCTTGAGTTCCAGTCCTGTCGCTGAGATTCCCATCTGCAGCGTACCATATGGCGTATTGTAAAAAGTCTTGTTTTTCTTGCCTTCCTCAAAAACCATATGTACATTTACCTGTCCCTGCTTGCGGACTTCTACTCCGTTCGGTGACATCTTGATATAATTTACTGTAGTCTCTGCGGTATCATCCAGCATTTCTTCGTAACGGAGATAATGACTTCCGTTTCGGAAATAATACTGTCCCGGAACTACGATCTCGATCGGCTCCTGTGCATCATCTGTTTCCATCATCTGGAGCCCGCGTACATGTATCAGTACATCTTTATTCATATGTTTACTCCTCTTTAATACTTCTCTATGTCGATCTTCTTTGCCATTGAAACATCATATGGCAAGATAGAATTTGCAAAATCCTTAAACTCATCTGCCAGGTCACTGACATAAAAGCGATACGGAAAATCCTCTTCACCTGTTCCACTGCTGGAAATATCCATCTCTGCAAGAAGTGCCTTCAGCTGTAAGGCTGTCTCGTATGCCGGATTAACCAGTCGCACGCCCTCACCCATGACTTCTCTGATCGTAGAACGGATCAGCGGATAATGTGTACAGCCGAGGATCAGTGTGTCAATTTCTTTATCCTTCAGTTCCTGAAGGTATCTGGACACGATCTCCGTAGTTACAGGATCATGAAGCCATCCTTCCTCGACCAGCGGAACAAACAACGGACATGCCTTGCCTATCACTGTGATCTCCGGATCAAGCTGTTTAAGATACGCCTCATGAATACCGCTTCCGACAGTTCCAAGCGTTCCGATCACTCCGACTCGCTTATTGCGTGTCTCCTTTGCAGCAACCTTGGCTCCTGCTTCGATCACTCCAAGTACAGGGATATCCAGTTCATCCTTCACTGCATCCAGGGCAAATGCACTTGCCGTGTTGCAGGCGATCACGATTGCCTTGACCTGCTGCTCCTCCAGAAAATGAATGATCTGTCTGGAATAGCGGATGACTGTATCCTTGGATTTACTTCCATAAGGAACTCTCGCCGTATCGCCAAAATAAACGATCTTCTCCGATGGAAGATTTCTCATGATCTCCCTGGCTACGGTAAGACCGCCTACTCCGGAATCAAATACACCGATCGGTGCATCTCTGTCTATTTTCATAAATCTATTTCTCCAGTCCTTTATGTTCTGTTTGCTATGTAAGACTCAGAAAAAGCCACAGCCTCTCTGAATCGTTCTTTAATCTTACCACCTCTTCAGGGCTTTCGCAAGCCAGAAGGAAAGCTTTGGCGGCTGTTTTACAGTATTTTCATAATTAGTGCTGTTCTGTGATCCTCTCTCAAAGCAAAACTGTGGATACAGGGTTCCCCACCACGCCATAATACTGCAATCCTCGACATTTTTCGTGCCTCCGAACAAAAGTGTTACTGCCAGCATGCCTGTCATCACAGACAACAGAAGTCTTTTTTTCCAGTTCCTTAACCAGTCCATTTGGGTACCTCCGAATCTATGAAAATAAAATCGTCTTCTGTCTGGAGTATGGACGTTTTTCTGCAAATTTATTCCAGATATACCTGAATTTCTCCATTCTGCAGGATGATCTCAGGAATTCCTGGTAACGTGCCATTCTCATACCACTGATGATATACCTGGCGCAACGTAGTACCGTTTTTCTCCTGATCCGGAATCCTGTTTTCAAGAAGTCCCGGCAGGTATTCCCCTATCGAGGTTCCTTCCTTGTTCCAGTCCATAAGCTCTGTCAGATTTTCTGTCCGGAATACATATACATTTTCACCGATCAGCGGTTCTTTTTCCAGATAAGATAACAGTTCACTCCATCTGTCTGACTGTGTCAGATCATTCTTAAGGATCAGCACCTGCAGATGTCCCATGTCCAGATATTTTTCCTGTGAACGGTCATATATTTTTTCTATCGTTTCAAAATCCACACCTGTTATCGCCAGTGCAGAATTTCCTGTCTCTTCTTTTTCCTGTCCTTCTGCACTTGGAAGTTCCGGCAGTCCATAAATAAATTTCCACCCATTTTCCGACTGCTCTACGCCGAGTGCAAGTGGATACATTCTCTTTTCCGGTTCAATTCCCGCACATCCGCTCAGTGTCAACGCGCAGATCAACAAAACAACTGTAGTCGTTTTTCTTATTTTCTTTTTCTGTCCATGAAAAAGGATCGCCATCTGTATGAGCAGAAGTCCCGGGACAAAAATACTTCTCAGATAGTTTCTGTAGAATATCACCACATCCATACCTGGTACTTCCACCAATGACAATCCGAAGATCAGAATTGCCAGCCAGTATTTCGCCGTTCCCAGATGGCATTTCTCCGTGATTTGATAGCCATAGTAAAAAAGACTTCCCATTGCAAACAACAATCCATACAGAAGAAATCCCATCCAGAGAACATCAAATCTCGCAAGGACATTTCCCGGAAGATCTGCCCCTGCAAGAAGAGGCAGGATTGGATATGTTTCTGTAAGAAGCCGTCTCCACCCAAATACTGCCGGCAATAAAATAAGAACTCCTGCAAAGATTCCACCTACAGTGAGGACAGACGCTATGATCGTCTTGCCTGCACTTCCCCGCTTCTCTACATCACGCATGATAAACGGCAAAAGTCCGATCCCGGAAAATCCGCACAGAAAAAGATAACTGCTCTGAATGACTCCACTCCCGCTCACTCGCTCTGTTTCAAACATCTCCTGAAGATAATCAACACGTGTCTGTCCAAGGCACAGTACCATCATCAGAAGGATTCCAACCAAAAGCAAACCTCCGGAAACTTCTGCCATCCGTCCCCGTCTCTGGATTCCTCGTTCTGTTCCCACACTGCATATAACGACTACCAGAAAAGAGATCCAGCCCGCCGGCACTCCCAGGATCAGCCACCTTGGCACGATCTGCTCCAGTATCTTCAAGATATAAACTGCCGTCAGGATAATATACGCCAGAAAAAAGAGTCCTGCTATCCGTCCCCAGAACCTTCCAAAAAAACGTACCATATCCGAATATCCGCTGGTCACTCTCAAAAGCACAAAAACATAAATGACCAGCAGGATCACTGCCGCCAGAACACCTGCGATTCCCGTCATTCCCTGAATCCCGTTTTTCCCAGGAAGACAGATCAGGAAAGGAGCCAGAAACGTCAGGATCATCTGGCGATAAAGCTGTCTGTGCGAAATCCTGTTATTCTCCGCAAATTTCATGAGTCTTTCTCCTCCTGTCCCTGAACTTTCCGGGAATCTTCCCGGCGGCTTTCTCCGGAATCATCGGAATCATTTTTCCGCAGACGGATTTTCTGTTCCCATCTTGCATAGAGCGGCCTCTGCCATCTCTTCCTGAACGGGATCCGCAGGATTCCTTCGCCAGCATCGCGGCAGGGTTCTTTTTTTATAAACGGAAGAAGGTACGGCATGCCGCAACTCAGAAGCCCGGAGAGATGTGCCACTGTCAGATAGATCCCCAGAACGATTCCAAAGATTCCAAGATATCCACCCAGAAACAGAAATACATATTTCAAAAGTCGGAATGCTGCGGCAAACTCTTCCTCCGGGATCACCATCGATCCCAGTGCGGTCAATGCAACGATCATAACAACGATAGGACTGACCAGATTTGCACTGACTGCCGCCTGACCAATGATCAGGCCTCCCACGATTCCGATCGCATTCCCCAATGCCCCGGGGACCCGCACTCCTGCCTCCCGGATCAGTTCAAACGAGAGTTCCAGAAAGATCAGTTCGACCACGCTGGAAAAAGGTACTCCCTCCCGTGCTTTTGCAAAAGACAGGATCAGATTTGCCGGAAGTATCTGTGTGTGAAAGCGGATCACCGCAAGGTAAAGCCCCGGGAGCAGTGTCGCCACAAGCAGTGCAAGATAACGAAGTGCCCGCAGAAACGATGCCATTTCAAAATGATGAAACCAGTCCTCGCTGCTCTCCATAAAGCCATTAAAGGAACTTGGAAGGATCAGTGCGGACGGAGAATTGTCACAGAGCACCACGATCTTTCCATTCAGGATCTCCATCGCCGCCCGGTCGGGACGTTCCGTTGTCTGATACTGTGGAAACGGTGAATACCATGTTCTGTCTGTAAGCTGTTCCAGCATTCCACTGTCAAAGATTCCATCTATCCTGTATTCATCCAGACTGGTTTTGATATTCTCCAGAAGATCTTCCTGAACGAGATCTTCCATGTAGAGAAGCTGCAGGACTGTCTTTGATCGGACACCTGTCGTTTTTTCCTCGACCTTCATTCTGCTGTTCCGGATCCGCTTTCTGACCAGTGCGGAGTTTGTTTTTACAGAATCCGAAAATCCTTCTTTGGAACCGCGCAGGACTTTTTCTGATTTCGCTTCGGAAACTCCCATGTCCGGGTATCCCTTGCTGGATATTTTCATCGCCTTGTCATATCCGTCTATAAAAAAAACTGCATTTCCTGCAAGAACTGCTGACAGGACTTCTTCCATATCCGCCAGTTTCTGCACATCTGCGATCCCCAGACTGTTGTTCCGCATAAATTCCTGTATCTGCCCCGGTGAGATCTCCCAGAAATGATTGATCATCTTGCCCAGTGCAGAATCATCCAGCATCATATTTGAAACTGCCACTTCGATATAGACCATCAGACAGTCTATTTTGCTTTCGCTTCCCAGACGCATGGGGCGGATCAGGATATCTGCACAGTTCTCGAATTTTTCTCTGATGTAGGATTCATTTTTTCTCAGTTCACTGTGGATTTTGGTCTTTTGATCCATTGCATCCTCCTGTTGTAATCGTAATCCATAAAAAAAAAGAGATACACACAATATGTATCTCTTTTAGAATAACCGGATTATACAATTTTATTTACAGTTCAGCGATTTTTTGTTTCTTCCCTGATAGAGCGGATGATCGCCTCTCTCTGGTTCTCGATATGCTGATAAGAAATCTCCTTGGCTTTCTTGAGGTCACGATTCTTGATCGCCTCGTAGATCTCCTCATGTTCCTTAACAAGAAGGTTTCTTGTTTCTTCATCCTTGAGATATTCCACACGATATCTGTAGATCTGCTCACGAAGATTATTCAGTACCTGATTCAGTCTGCGGTTGTCGGAAGATTTGTAGATCACTTCATGAAAAGTTACATCGGCTTCTGCCAGCTTAACAAGATTTCCCTCTGCCATCGTATCCTCAAAGTTCTTGGCTGCTTTCCAGAGATCATCAAGCTGCTCCTCGGTCATGCGCGCGCATGCATTCTCGATCGACAGATTTTCAAGTGCCATACGGACTTCCAGTACATCATTCAGATCCTTCTCTGTAATGTTCGCCACCTGTGCACCGCGGCGCGGGATCATCACGACCAGACCTTCCAGTTCCAGCTTACGCATCGCCTCACGAACAGGAGTCCTGCTGACTCCAAGTTTCTCCGCCAGCGCGATCTCCATCAGTCGTTCTCCGGGTTTCAGCTCACCCTTCAGAATCGCTTTACGCAGTGTGTTAAATACCACATCTCTTAACGGCAGATATTCATTCATATCAACAGAAAAATCATTCATCTTAAGTACCTCCTGTAAAAAATTCCCCTCAGTCTTTGCGGTTAAAAACTTCTGTAGCAAATACAGTCTTGGCCAGATGACTGCTTCGCAGAACCCTGGCTGCTGCTTTCATCTTGTTCTTATCATCAAAAATACCAAAGACAGTCGGACCGCTTCCGCTCATCATTGCCTTGAGTGCACCATGTGCCTCCATGAGATCCTTGATCTCCTGGAGCACCGGATATTTGCCGATGATCCCCGGTTCAAATACATTTCCCATTCGGGAAACCATAGTATAAAGATCTCCATTCTCAATATCAGAGATCATACCATCAATATCAGGATGTGCTCCCATATTCTGAAGATCCAGATTTTCATAAGCCAGTTTCGTAGAAACATTGACCGCCGGTTTGCCAACCAGAATATAACATTTCGGAAGCTGCGGAAGTCTGGTCAGTTTCTCACCGATTCCCTCAGCCAGTGCTGTTCCACGCATAATGCAGTACGGCACATCTGCCCCGATCTGCACAGCACGCTCCATGAGTTCCTGCTCACTTAAGCCAAGATGAAACATCTTGTTTACACCGACAAACGCTGCCGCTGCATCGGAACTTCCGCCTGCCATACCTGCTGCCACCGGAATGGACTTGGTAAGCTTCATGGAAATTCCCTCCTGGATATCAAATTCATCCATGAGAAGTTTCGCTGCCTTATATACCAGATTTCTCTCATCTGACGGAACATAAAGAAGATTCGTAGTCAATGTGATCCCCGGTGAAGATTTCCGCCGGATATCCAGAAGATCATACATCTGGATCGTCTGCATCAGCATACGAACTTCATGGTAACCATCGTCTCTTTTACCCAGGATATCCAGTCCCAGATTAATTTTCGCCATTGCTCGCAAACGCATAAATATCCCCTCTGTCCTTTGTGATTTTGTTTCTTTTTTCATTTCTTTTGTACTTTGTATACAATATGATTGTATCTATTTTAAATGATTTTTTTCAGGATTTCAAGTATCAGCTTTCAACTTTTTTTACCAATAAAAGCGGCTGTCCCAGGGTCAGCTGATCATTTTCGAGACTGTTCATGGAAATGATCTCCTCCATAGTCGTATAGAATTTTTTTGCGATGTCCCAGAGTGTATCTCCCTGCTTCACCATATATACCGTAATTCCCGGCATACTTCGGATCTTTTCTGTATCGAGTGGCTGTTCTTCCACACTTTCAATGATCTTTTCCTCTATGCACTGGATCACAAGAACATTCAGGCTCACCGCCGCTCTGACTTCAATCTCGTTACTGTCGACCATGCTTGTCGAAAGCTGTTCCAGATCCGTATGGAAATAGTAGACGCTGTCCTCTGTGATCCCCCTTGCCTCCACCACATGACTGAACGGCATCATCACTTCCATGGAATAGAACGGCATGTCGTCATTCCCCACGATATAGAGAACTTTCATCTGAACGATCCCGTCTACCTGGATCCCATCTTTGACAATTTTTGTTTTATCTATTTTTACTTTTCCCTGGCTGTGGCAAATCTGGAGGATTTTCCCCTGTGTCTCCTTGATCTCAATCCGATCAGACACGCGGCATTTGGAAAAATTCCTCACCAGAAGACTTTCCAGAACTTCATTTTTGCATTTTGGGATGCACTGACGAAACGGAGTATAGACATCCATAAGTATTTCATGGTCTTCTTCCCTGTAAAGACGGATATCCAACTCCAGTACGATATCTGTTACAAAGATGCGTTCCTCTCCGTCGGAATCCGGTTTCACCTCCACGCTCTGATTGATGACCGAAGCTTCCAGATTTGGAACCATGTCAAAAGTACATCCGCTGCATTCCACTTCTCCGGTAAATGGTATAGAATGCTCCAGCCACTGCAGGGTACCGTCCTCATCATCCCCTTTATACAAAGCAAACAAAAAAAGTTCTCCTTTGGCTTTTACTACATTTTCTTCCGGTCTTAAGTCCAGTCCTCTGACTTCAAGCGTATACCAGAGAAGCTCTGCGATATTCGGTTTATTGGATACCAGTTCTACTTCTTCTTTGAGCCGCAAGGTGTCTTTTTTATGTATGGCAAGACTGAGAAGACGCATCTGTTTTTTCTGCACAGAAACTGTTTCATCATCCAGTGAAACCGGCAGACGGATTCCTGAGAGTTCATCTACAACTGCATAAAAAGTCACTACTGCTTTGATGTTCAGTTTTCTTGAATGGATCAGGTGCAGGCTCAGATCCTCTATTTCCCACCGAAGACACATCTTATCGCCACTTACGATCCCCTCAAGGTTCATCGTCTCTTCCACCGGCAGTTTGGCTGAGAGACTGTAAACTTTGCCCTCTTCTTCTCCTACATAGAGAAGATCCACCTGCAGGCTTCCTTTCAGAAAAGCATGACCGTCGCTTAATCGGACTTCTTCTACCGAAACATCGCCCTTGTTCTGGACCATCCGTCCGATATCCGGTTTTACATCCGGCACATTATAATCCACATCAAAAGTCACCTGGCTGGTCGCTCTGCTCTTTGTCCGCAGCACCTGAATATCTTCTTTTCTTAATTCCATCGCTGACCGCTCCTCTCATACTATTCAAACACAACAGGTTCTTCTCTGTAATCGGTCTTTACTGCAATATACGGATAAGATGGCGCTCCGCTCTGATTTTCTTTCTCCGGTCCGATCAGTCTCGTTTTGAAAAAAATCGTCGTAGACGAAGCCGAAAGTTCAGCCACCTGAATACTGTATCCTCCGCTCATCTGCTTTCCATATCCCCGGATCAGATACAGGGTATCTCCCTTCTGATAAGTCATCTGAAAATCGTCCGCTTTCTTTTCCTGAATCAGTTCCTGTGCACTCTGCGGAAATTCTGCTGTATCCACCACCGTATATTCAAGAGGTGTCCTCTCCCCTTCCTCTATCTTTACCAGGCTGCATCCTCCTGCACTCAGCAAAAAAGCCAGTAATATGCACCAGACAACCGTCATATATCGTTTTGACCGATTTTGTCTGATTCCTGCAGACAGTGGTATCTGCATAGGCACAATTCTCCTGTCCGCTCTTTTTCAATATGTATTCTATGCCAAAACCAAAAGATTTATTGCAACTATTTCAAATATCCCTTATACTGATAGCAGAGTTTCGAACACGCGAAACCCATGCAAATTTAACAGAAAGAGGAATTCGTTATGATTCGTTTTATCATTGTTGCCATTACGGTCATCGGGTTTCTGATCCTTTCCATTCCGATTCTTCTGATCGAATGGATCATCGGAAAATTTTCACCAAGGACCAAGGAAATCAGTTCTCTTCGAATTGTCCAGGGAGTATTTAAATTCATTCTCTGGGAAGCCGGAACCAAAGTTACGATCATCGGCGAAGAAAATGTTCCCAAGGATACTCCGGTTCTCTACATTGGCAATCACAGAAGTTATTTTGACATCGTGCTTACTTACAGCCGCTGTCCGATCCGTACCGGCTACATTGCCAAGAAAGAAATGGAGCGTTATCCGCTTCTTTCCAACTGGATGAAATATCTTCACTGTCTGTTTCTTGACCGTAAGGATATCAAACAGGGACTCAAGACCATCCTCGCAGCCATCGACAAGATCAAATCCGGCATTTCCATCTGTATCTTCCCTGAAGGTACACGTAACAAGAATGCAGATGACCTGGAGCTTCTTCCTTTCCACGACGGAAGCTTCAAAATTGCTTCCAAGACAGGCTGTGCGATCATTCCAATGGCACTTAACAACACCGTAGAAATCTTTGAGGCACATATGCCAAAGATCAAATCAACTCATGTCGTTTTGGAATACGGTAAACCAATCTATGTCAAGGACCTTCCGAAAGAAGATCAGAAACATCTCGGTGCATACACTCAGAACATCATTCACGATATGCTCGAAAAAAATAAACCTCTGGTATGATCCAGGGGTTTATTTTTGTGATTTTATATTCTTTTTTAATAGACAGTAGTTGCTTATCCGATATGTGCTGCTCCGACTGCACGGATGTCCATTGGATATACATTTTCTTTTCCAACAAATTTAGAAATATATTCTACATAGTTCTCCTGCTCTTTTTCCGGAATGATCGCTGCGATAACGCCTGCAAATCCACCACCGTGAACACGGCATACGCCTGCGCCAATCTTCTTGAGGAAAAGCTGTGTCAGTGCAAGAGTTCTTGTGATCTTCTGCTCGTGGAAATCTTTCATAGTGTAGCAGTTCTGAAGGAGTTCCCAGGAAGATTTTCCGGACTCGTCGATCAGTTCAAGGAATTTATCATAATCATCATGGTGGATCGCATCTGCTGCTTCCTCTACACGGGTAGTCTCTCCAAAGAAATGAAGTGCACGGAGAATTGCTCTGTCATCCTCAATCTCATTGCAATGCTCAAGAAGTGCATCTACGTTTGTCTCATGAAGAAGGTTCACGCCAAGTACTTTGGCAACAGCTTTCATTTCACCCGGGATCTCAGAGTATTCCTGGCTCAGATCTGCATGACCTTTTCCTGTATTTACGATAACAAGCTTGTATCCGAATTTTCCGAAGGAGAAATCCAGTTTGCTGTATTTGAGGTTATTGCTGTCAGCGAAATCAAAAAGAACCGGTCCGCCTACTGCACATGCCATCTGGTCCATCATTCCGGAAGCTTTGTCCCAGTAAACATTCTCTGCATACTGGCCAACTTTTGCATAATCATTATATGTCATTTTGCTTTCGTTAAAGAAGTAATCAATGATAGTGCAGATCAGCATCTCGAAAGAAGCAGAAGAACTTACACCTGCTGCTGCGATAACGTTTGTGCTTACATATGCATCGAATCCTGCTGTCTTAAAGCCGTTCTTCTGTGCACCTTCCATCATACCTGCAACGAGTGCCGGTGTTCCCTTCTTGTAGTTTGCCTTGCTCAGTTTGGTAAGGTCTACAACGATCTCATCTCTGTATCCTTCACTGGTGATATGGATAGTCTGTGTTCCGTTCGGATAAGCCGCTCCGATGGTATCCAGGTTGATGCTTCCTGCAATCACCTTGCCGCCATTGTGGTCTGTATGGTTTCCAATGATCTCAGTTCTTCCTGCTGATGTGAAGTATTCTGCTTTGTCATGTTTGTATGTTTTTGCAAAATTATCTGCAAGTTTCTGGAAACGTGCGCTGCTCTTCTCTGTTTCTCCATAGATTTCCTGAAGTTTTGCTGTTTCTGGTAAATTCATGTTCCTGTTCTCCTTTTACATTTTATTTTGATGCATCCCATGTAGTTTTTGTTTCATTATGTTGTTTCGTTACGCTCTTTCATCATGCACATTATTCTCCTGTGCACATCTGATAAATCCATTATATATCTTTTTCTGTAAAATACCTTAATTAATCTGCGAAAAAAAAGTAAAATCTTGCGTTATTCATATTTTTTTGTTTATAATAAAGGTAATTTCCTGCGTTCAGCAAATCTTCGAAAAAAGGAGGAGAGACAGTCTCTCATGCAGATCATCACAAACCAGTTTCAAAAAGAATTAAAGAAACATGGCAGCGACCATTTCCCGTTTCTGGTCAGTTATCAGCGGCTGTCAGAATATGATTCCAATTCCTTTATGTGGCACTACCATCCGGAAATCGAGATCACTTATATAAAAAAAGGCTCCATGCACTATCGTGTAAATAATCAGTCCTTCCACCTGAAAGAAGGGGACATTATTTTCTGCAATTCCAACGCCCTCCACAGCGGCGAAATGGAGCACCAGGAGGATTGTTCCTATATACCGATCACTTTTGACCCAAAGCTGATCTATGGATTTTTCCAGAGCACCATCTGTACGAAATATGTAGAACCTGTGATCCAGAATCTTGCTGTCTGTGCGATGCACATCGACTATACAGAAAGCTGGCATGAAACTTTCCGCAAAAAAATGTTGGAAGTCATCGCCCTTGATAAAGAAAAGCCTGATTTCTACGAACTGGACATATCGATCCGGATGCAGATCATGTGGCGGCTGCTCGTAGAACATCTCCCACATCAGCCGCTTCCTGCCGCATCTGATCTCACAGAATATGAACGGATCCGCAAAATCCTCTCTTACATAGAACAGAATTACATGAACCCGATCACACTGGCAGAAGTCGCTGAACACATTCATCTCTGTGAAAGTGAATGTACGCGCCTGTTTAAACGCCATATGAATACTACACTCTTCTCTTTCCTGCAGGAGTACCGGATCGAACGAAGCCTGGAATACCTGAGCACCCACGAATCCATCAGCAACATCGCCGGAAAGACCGGCTTCTCCGACTCCAACTACTACTCCAAAGTCTTCAGCAAGATCAAAGGCTGTAGTCCGAGAGAATACCGCAAAAATCTTATATCACAGGAGGATCACGCATGAACTACAACAATGCAAAAGAACAATTTGAGAAATATCTGAACAGCTATGACCGTGATAATGGTAAAGTCCGTCTCAAGATCATTCATACCTACGGCGTAGTGCATGATATGACAGAAATCTGTAAACGTATGCAGTTATCTGATGAAGACACTGAACTCGCCAGAATCATTGCCCTGCTGCACGACATTGGTCGTTTTGAACAGTTGAAACGTTTTGACAGCTTCGAACCGACCACCATGGATCACGCAGCTTATGGTGTGCAGGTTTTATTTGAAGAAGGCATGATCCGCCAGTTTGTCCCGGAATCCACCTGGGACGATATCATCCACACTGCTATCGCCAGACACAGTGATTTCAAACTTGAGGGGATCACAGATCCACTCACCCTCCTTCACGCCCGCTTGATCCGCGATGCAGACAAACTGGACAACTGTCGCGTAAAATTAGAGGATGATCTTCTGGTCTTCATGGGGGCATCTGGAGAAGAAATCGGTGCACAGGCAATTACTCCTGTCATTTACGATACTGTTTTCAAAAACCAGTGTGTCTACTCCCCTGACCGCGTCACCAGAATGGATTACTGGGTCTCCTACGTCGCTTACTTCCTTGACATCAATTATCGTGCAACCCTCGATATCATCGAAGAACACGACTACCTCAACAAGATCATCGACCGCATTCCTTACTCCAACCCGGACACCCGCCAGAAGATGGAAGACATCCGTTCCCATCTGGCAGAGTTTATCCACACCAATCCAGGCCATTCCTGGAACTAATCCACATTTTCCCCACAAAAAAGGACCTGACTCACCTAGCCAGATCCTTTTTATTTGCCCACAATCACTCCCCACACAGAAAATCTACCCCACACAAAAACCAAGCATACATTCCCCCACCAACTCACTTCATCTCATCATAACCTATAGCCATGTTTCAACTAAGCCAGGGGTGTGCAGAGGGGACTGCTAAGTCCACTTTGCGGAATTTATTTGATGAATACTTTGTCCAGATGCCAGATATCATCTACATACTCTTCAATTGTTCTGTCAGATGTAAATTTACCTGCGCATGCTGTGTTCAGCATAGCCATACGAGCCCAGCCTTTTTCATCTTTGTATGCTTCTTCTACTTTCTTCTGTGCTGCTGCATAGGAGCGGAAGTCAGCAAGGATGAAGTACTGGTCTGCTCTCTCTCCACCATTCTGGTTGAGGAGTGAGTTGTACAGATCACGGAACAGTTCTGTATCAGCGGAGAATGTTCCATTTACAAGCTCTGTCAGTACCTGACGGATCTCATCATCTGTGTTGTAGATGACTCTCGGATCATATCCGCCATTGTTTTCGTAATTAATAACTTCATCTGCACTCAGACCGAAGATAAATGCGTTTTCTTTGCCAACTTCATCAACGATCTCAACGTTAGCACCATCCATGGTTCCCAGAGTCGGTGCACCGTTCAGCATGAACTTCATGTTACC
>NZ_FR886771.1:0-567 GCF_000436615.1 Blautia sp. CAG:237 | reverse complement strand
TGTTACCTGTACCGGAAGCCTCTTTACTTGCAGTAGAAATCTGCTCAGAAACATCTGCTGCTGCAAAGATCATCTCAGCGTTGGATACACGATAGTTCTCGATGAATACAACTTTCAGTTTGCCTTCGATAGAGGCATCATTGTTTACAACATCTGCTACAGAGTTGATCAGTTTGATGATCTTCTTGGCACGTGCATAACCTGCAGATGCTTTTGCACCGAAGATGAATGTTCTTGGATAGAAATCCATTTCCGGATGTGCCTTAATCTCGTTGTACAGATACATAACGATGTTTCTTGATCTGATCATACAGATAGATTACATGCAGAATGTTCAGAAGCTGACGTTTGTACTCATGAAGTCTCTTAACCTGTACATCGAAGATAGAACGTGGATTTACCTCTACTCCGTTGTGCTCCAGGATGTATTTTGCCAGACGAACTTTGTTCTGGTATTTGATGTTCATGAATTCCTGCTGTGCTTTTTCATCATCAACATAAACTTTCAGTTTGCTGATCTGAGACAGGTCTGTGATCCATTCCGGTCCGATATGATCTGTTACCCAG
>NZ_FR886770.1:39499-42428 GCF_000436615.1 Blautia sp. CAG:237 | reverse complement strand
ATGACAAGATCAAATACGCACTGAAACTCGTCAACCTGGACGGCTTCGAGAACCGTATGCCGGACTCCTTAAGTGGCGGCCAGCAGCAGCGTATCGCTATCGCAAGAGCAATCGTAAATGAGCCGAAGGTCCTTCTTCTGGATGAGCCTCTGGGCGCTCTGGACCTCAAGATGCGCCAGGATATGCAGTACGAGCTGATCCGTCTCAAGAACGAGCTGGGGATCACTTTCCTGTATGTAACACATGATCAGGAAGAAGCCCTTACCATGTCCGACACTATCGTAGTTATGAACCAGGGTTACATCCAGCAGATCGGAACTCCGGAGAAAATCTACAACGAGCCGGAGAATGCTTTCGTGGCAGATTTTATCGGTGAGAGTAATATCATTTCTGCAACGATGGTGCAGGATCGTCTTGTCAAGATCCTCGGAGTGAATTTCCCGTGCGTGGACGAAGGATTCGGACAGAACAAACCGGTTGACGTTGTTATCCGTCCGGAGGATATCGACCTTCTCAAACCGGGTGAAGGAAGCATCGACGGTGTTGTCACACACCTGATCTTTAAAGGTGTTCATTATGAGATGGAAGTCATGGCAAATAACTATGAATGGCTGGTACACAGCACAGATATGTTCCCGGTTGGAACGGAAGTCAGCATCCATGTAGATCCGTTTGACATCCAGATCATGAAAAAACCGGAATCAGAAGATGAGGAGGCGGTAAACATTGAAGAATAAGCGTCTGCTTGCCGGACCTTATCTTTTCTGGTCCGCATCTTTTGTCGTGATCCCGCTTCTGGTGATCGTTTATTATGCATTTACCAGCGATGAGGGAACTTTTACATTTTCAAACCTGGCACAGATCACGACACCGGAGAATCTGAAGGCTCTGGGAATGTCCATCCTTCTGTCTTTCTTAAGTACCGCGATCTGTCTGATCCTTGCCTATCCGCTGGCAATGATCCTGAGCCAGAACAAAGTCAGTCAGACAAGTTTTATCGTGCTGATCTTTATCCTGCCGATGTGGATGAACTTTCTTCTCCGCACCCTGGCATGGCAGACACTGCTTGAAAAAAACGGTGTCATCAACAGCGTGTTGAGTTTCCTGCATCTGTCGGCACTGGAGATCATCAATACACCGTATGCGATCATCCTTGGTATGGTGTACAACTTCCTGCCGTTCATGGTGCTTCCGATCTATAACGTACTGATCAAGATCGACAGCAATGTTATCAACGCGGCACGTGACCTGGGAGCAAATCCGGTACAGACTTTCTGCAAGGTTATTTTTCCGCTGAGTATCCCGGGTGTGATCAGCGGTATCACTATGGTATTTGTACCGGCACTGACAACATTCGTTATCTCCGACCTTCTGGGAGGCGGTAAGATTCTCCTGATCGGAAACGTGATCGAGCAGTCCTTTAAACAGAACAGCAACTGGCATGTCGGAAGTGGACTTTCTCTTGTGCTGATGGTATTCATCATTGCAAGTATGGCACTTGTGGCAAAATACGACAACGAAGACGGGGGTGCGACATTTTGATCAGAAAATACTTACAGAAAATATACCTGGCTCTTATTTTTATTTTGCTGTATGCACCGATCGTGACGCTGGTCGTGCTGTCCTTTAACCAGTCCAAGACGAGAGCGAAGTGGGGCGGATTTACCCTGAAATGGTACAAAGAACTGTTCCAGAACGAACAGATCATGAGTGCCTTTTATACGACACTGATCATTGCCTTTGTCTCAGCGGCGATCGCAACGATCATCGGAACGGCAGCAGCAATCGCCATTCAGGGAATGAAGCAGAAATGGAAGACCATGTACATGGGTCTTACCAACATCCCGATGATGAATGCAGAGATCGTTATGGGTGTGTCATTGATGCTTCTCTTTATTGCTTTTCACATGACACTTGGTTTCGGCACCATCCTGATCGCGCATATTACGTTCAATATTCCGTATGTGATCCTGAGTGTGTCACCGAAGCTGAAACAGACAAACCGTTATACATATGAAGCGGCAATGGACCTCGGGGCATCCCCGGTCAAGGCTTTCTTCAAGGTGGTTTTCCCGGATATCGTGCCGGGAGTCCTCTCCGGATTTATGCTGGCGTTTACCATGTCCCTGGATGATTTCGTTATCACCCACTTTACCAAGGGACCTGGGATCGACACACTTTCCACCAAGATCTATACAGAGGTACGAAAGGGAATCAAACCGGAGATCTATGCACTTTCCACGATCATGTTCGTGACGGTGCTTGTCCTTCTGATCCTGGTCAACTATTCTCCGAAGGAAGAAGAGGAGACCACAGCCAGAAAGAAAGTCCGCAGACCATCCAAAGTCAAGAAGATCATCATCCGCCGTGTGATCCCGGTGACGATCTGCATCCTCTTTATCGGAGGCGGATTCTACTATGCGGAAGAAAGCGGTGTCGTGAATGATGATAAACTGGTTGTTTACAACTGGGGTGAATACATCGATCCGGGAGTCCTGACCATATTTGAGGAAGAGACAGGGATCAATGTTGTTTACGAAGAATTTGAGACAAACGAGATCCTTTATCCGAAGGTAAGTTCCGGTGCAATCGCATACGACGTGGTCTGCCCGAGTGATTATATGATCCAGCGAATGATCGAGAATGACCTGCTTACAGAGATCAACTTTGACAACATTCCGAATATCAAGAATATCGGCAAGCAGTATATGGAACAGTCCAGACAGTTTGACCCGGAGAATAAATATTCCGTACCATACTGCTGGGGAACTGTCGGTATCCTTTACAACAAGACTATGGTGGATGAGCCGGTCAACAGCTGGTCGATCCTCTGGGATCCGAAATACAAGGACAACATTCTGATGCAGGATTCTGTCCGTGATGCGTTTGGCGCGACACTGAAATATCTCGGATATTCTCTGAACTCCAC
>NZ_FR886770.1:28190-39476 GCF_000436615.1 Blautia sp. CAG:237 | reverse complement strand
CTGAACTCCACCGATCTTGATGAACTGACGGAAGCCAAGAACCTTCTGATCGAGCAGAAACCTCTGGTGCAGGCATATGTCATCGATCAGGTGCGTGACAAGATGATCGGAAACGAGGCAGCTCTTGGCGTGATCTATTCCGGCGAGGCAATCTACACACAGAAAGAAAATCCGAACCTGGAATACGTGATCCCGAAGGAAGGCTCCAATATCTGGATCGATTCCTGGGTAATTCCGAAGAATGCAGAGCACAAGGAAAATGCAGAAAAATTCATCAACTTCCTCTGCAGACCGGACATTGCGCTGATGAACTTTGAATATATCACTTACTCCACACCGAATGAGGCCGCAAGAGAGCTGATCGAGGATGAATCCATCCGAAACAGTGAGATCGCTTTCCCGGATCTTTCCAAGTATGACAATCTGGAAACTTTCCAGTATCTTGGAACAGAGGCGGATCAGGTATACGGAGATCTGTGGAACAAGGTAAAATCATCATGAAAACAAACGAAAAAGTATCCAATTATATAAAACTCTGCAGCGAATGGGCAGAGAAATTTCTTCAGATGGACAAAGAAGAATTAAAGAAAAGACTTCCTGAACTGAAAGAAGAGGACGGTTATCTCAAGATCACACACTTCGGAGTCCCGTTTGGGATCCGCCTGGATGATGGCAGGATCGACTGCCTGGATGGAAAAGGCGAAGCAAATGCGACGGAGATGCTGAATATCTACACCCTTCTCGGCTATGTCAAGGAAAATGCTTCCTTCATGGACAAGTGGGTGCCGTTTGCGGATCTTCGTGATGCGAGACCTTTTGGGCCTGCATACAAGATCGGTGTGACGGATGTGTTCGCAGCGACTTTTTCCGGCCATGCGAAGAAACTTAAGGAGGCTTTTCTTAAGCTGAACGGTACAGAACTTCCGCAGGGAGATGTCGGCTACCAGATCAATGCTTTTGAATGCGAACCAATGCGGTTCTATTTCTGGGACTGTGACGATGAATTTGAGGCACAGGGAAATATCCTGTTTGATTACAGCGCGACAGATTTTAACCATGTGGAGAGCGCTGTCTCCACGGCAGAGATGGGCGTAAAGAGACTGGCAGAGCTGGCGGGACTTCCGCTTCGTGGGAAATCCTTCGGTATGCAGTAAGCTGCCATAAAATCAAGAAATATCAACAGACAAAGACACTGGAATGAAAAGAGACATTTCAGTGTCTTTTTGTGCATTATTTTGAAAAAATGTCGAGTTAACTATAACTTACCGAGTTGTTTTGCAAAATTATACAAAAAATAACTATAAAATCAGGGATAAAATAAGCAAAATACACAAAAAATACTTGAAATATGAAAAAACATCTTCTATAATAAAAATATATGTGGGAGCAATGCAAAAACACAGTGAACGTGAAAAGGAGGGAACTGAATGTTAGACAAATCATACTATGATAAGGCAGATGAGATCATCGCTGTTTATGGACGCAAGCCGGATTCTCTGATCCCGATCATGCAGGACATCCAGGCAGCGTATCGTTATCTGCCGAAAGAACTTCTGAACTATGTAGCAGATGAGATCGGGGTAACCCGTTCAAGAGCATATAGTGTGGCAACATTCTATGAGAATTTTTCATTCGAAGCAAAAGGTAAATATGTGATCAAGGTATGTGACGGAACTGCCTGTCATGTAAGGAAATCTGTACCGGTCAGAGAAGCCCTGATGAAGGAGCTTGGACTGAATGACAAGAAGCACACCACAGATGATATGCTTTTTACTGTAGAGATCGTATCCTGTCTGGGTGCATGCGGACTTGCACCGGTCATGATGGTCAATGACGATGTTCATCCGAAGATGACTCCGGATCTGGCAGTAGAGCTGATCCACAAACTGCGAGAGGGAGGTGCCGAGTAATGTTTTTACATAACAGAGAAGAACTTCAGAACCTGCGTAAAGAAGCAGAGGAACGTCTGCATGCAGCGAAGCTCCGCGTCCTGGTCTGTGCAGGAACCGGATGTATTGCCAGCGGCTCCAAGGAAATTTATGACAAGATGAAAGAACTGTCCGAGGGAAACGGACAGGTTTCTGTAGAATTTGAGGGAGAAGTTCCGCATCCTGAGATCAGAAAGAGCGGATGCCACGGATTCTGTGAGATGGGACCTCTGATGAGGATCGAGCCTCTCGGAATCCTCTATATCAAGGTCAAAGTCGAAGACTGCGAAGAAATTTATGAGAAGACGATCTGCCAGGGACAGCCGATCGAGAGACTGTTGTATCATAAGGACGGACAGGTTTACCAGAGTGAGGAAGCGATTCCGTTCTATGCTGGACAGATGCGTCTGGTACTTAAGAACTGCGGACATATCGACGCAGAGAATATCGAGGAGTATATCGCTGTAGGCGGCTATTCCGCACTGGAGAAGGTACTTTTTGACATAGACAAGGATACAGCACTGGATATGATGGAAGAATCCGGCCTCCGTGGACGAGGCGGCGGTGGATTCCCGGCCGGCAGGAAATGGAAACAGGTTGCCCGCCAGAAGGAAACCCAGCGTTATGTTGTATGTAATGGTGACGAGGGTGACCCGGGTGCATTCATGGATCGAAGCATCATGGAAGGTGACCCGCACAAGATGCTCGAGGGTATGCTGATCGGTTCTTACCTGACCGGTGCACAGAATGCATATATTTATGTGCGTGCCGAGTATCCTCTGGCAGTAGAGCGTCTGCAGAAAGCGATCGCACAGGCAGAGGAGTACGGTCTGATCGGTGACAATGTCCTCGGAACAGATTTCTGCATCCATTTCCACATCAACCGTGGAGCGGGAGCTTTCGTCTGTGGTGAGGGCAGTGCCCTGACAGCTTCTATCGAAGGTAAGAGAGGTATGCCGCGTGTGAAACCGCCGCGTACAGTAGAGCAGGGACTTTTTGCAAAACCAACCGTATTAAACAACGTTGAGACTTATGCCAACGTACCGATGATCATCACCAATGGTGTTGAGTGGTACAGAAGCATCGGTACAGAAGGAAGCCCGGGAACCAAGGCATTCGCACTTACCGGTAACGTAAACAATACCGGTCTTATCGAAGTTCCGATGGGAACCACACTCCGTACCATCATTTATGATATCGGAGGCGGTCTCAAGGGCGGCGGTAAATTCAAGGGTGTTCAGATCGGTGGACCTTCCGGCGGATGTCTCGTAGAAGAGAATCTGGACGTTCCGCTTGATTTTGACCAGGTTAAGAAATACAATGCGATCATCGGTTCCGGCGGTCTGGTTGTTATGGACGAGAGCACCTGTATGGTCGATGTTGCGAAATTCTTCATGGGATTCACTCAGAGAGAATCCTGCGGAAAATGCGGTCCGTGCCGAATCGGAACGAAGCGTATGCTCGAACTCCTTGAGAAGATCACAGACGGCAAGGGCGAGATGGAAGACCTTGACAAACTGGAAGAAACAGCGAAATTCATCCAGGCGCGTTCTCTCTGCGGACTTGGCAAGAGTGCACCTCTTCCGGTCCTCAGTACGCTCAAGAACTTCCGTGACGAATATATCGAACATATCGTAGAGGGTAAATGCCGTGCCCATGTCTGTGAGGCAATGAAAGTTTACGAGATCGATCCTGAGAAATGTAAAGGATGTACGAAATGTGCACGTAACTGTCCGGTTGGTGCGATCGCAGGCGAGAAGAAACAGCCGCACAAGATTGATCCGTCCAAATGTATCAAATGCGGAAGTTGTATGGACAACTGCCCGTTTGGTGCGATCGGCGTGAAATAAACAGATGCAGAAAAGGAGGGAACGACATGATTCATTTGACGATTGATGGCAAGCCTGTTGAAGTCGAGAAGGGTACGACCATCCTTCACGCAGCCAAGAAGGTAGGGATTACGATTCCTACTCTGTGCTATATAGAAGATCTACTGCCGGACGGTTCCTGCCGTTTATGTGTAGTTGAAGTAAAGAATAATGGAAGAACAAAAATAGATACCGCCTGTACGATGCAGGTTTCTGAGGGTGACGAAGTTTTCACCATGTCAGAAAAAGTAGTCGAGTCAAGAAAACAGACACTGGATCTGCTTCTGTCCGACCACAACACTCACTGTTTCTCCTGTCCGGGCAACGGTGACTGTAAACTCCAGGACTATGCTTATGAGTATGGTGTAGAAACATCAAGTTATACAGGAGCGAAGAGCGGTGGAGAGATTGATGATTCCAACAAATTTTTTACCTATGATCCAAGCCTCTGTATCCTGTGCCACAGATGTGTCAACACCTGTAACCAGATCGTAGGAAGAGGCGCGATCGCAACTCTGGAACGTGGTTTCCAGTCCGTGATCGGAAACGGTGAAGGTCTCTGGGCAGACGGCACCTGCGAGTCCTGCGGAAACTGTGTACAGGCATGTCCGACCGGTGCGCTCACCATGAAACGAAGAAAGAAATACCGTGCATACCAAATCGACAAGAAAGTCCTTACTACCTGCCCGCACTGTGCGACAGGATGTCAGTATTACCTGCTTGTCAAGGACGGTAAGATCGTAGATACAGAAGCTTATGACGGACCGTCAAACAAAGGACTTCTCTGTGTTAAGGGACGAAGCGGAAGCTTTGACTTCGTACATCATCCGTCCAGGATCACAGATCCGCTGATCAAGAACAAAGAAACCGGTAAATTTGAGAAAGCAACCTGGGACGAGGCTCTTGATCTGGTTGCATCCAAATTTATGGAGATCAAGAAGAAATATGGTTCCGAATCTCTGGCTGGTTTTGCATGCTCCCGTTCACCGAACGAGGATATCTACATGGTCCAGAAGATGGTCCGTACCTGCTTCGGAACCAACAATACCGATAACTGTGCACGTGTATGCCACTCCGCATCTGTAGCAGGTCTGGCGATGACACTTGGTTCCGGCGCGATGACCAACCCGATCGAGGATATCACCAAGAAACCAGATGTGATCATGCTCGTAGGTTCCAACCCGGAAGAAGCACATCCGGTCGTTGGTATGCAGATCCGTCAGGCAGTACAGCGCGGCTGCAAGCTGATCGTTGTTGACCCGCGTGATATCGGTCTTGCAAAACATGCAGACATTCATCTGAAACTGAAACCAGGTACCAACGTTGCATTCGCAAATGGTATCATGAACGTGATCATTTCCGAGGGACTTCAGGATGACAAATTTATCGCAGAGAGAACCGAGGGTTATGAGAAGATCAAAGAGATCGTTAAGGATTATACACCAGAACGTGTAGCTCAGATCTGCCACATTGATGCTGACGACTTAAGAAAAGCAGCGATCATGTACGCAAAAGCTGACAAGGCACCGATCATCTACTGCCTTGGTGTAACCGAGCATTCCACCGGTACAGAGGGTGTTATGTCCATGTCCAACATGGCACTTCTGGTCGGCAAACTTGGCCGTGAGGGCTGTGGTGTCAACCCGCTCCGTGGTCAGAACAACGTACAGGGGGCCTGCGATATGGGAGCAAGCCCTGGAGACTTCCCTGGATACCAGAAAGTAGCCAATCCGGAAGTAATTGCCAAATTTGAAAAAGCATGGAACACCAAGCTGAACCCGAATCCGGGACTTCATGCAACAGAGGTATTCCCGGCAGCGATCAAGGGTGACATCAAAGGTCTTTATATCTATGGTGAAGACCCGGTTGTTACCGATCCGGATACACATCACATCATCAAGGCACTGGAAAGCCTGGAATTCTTTGTGATCCAGGAACTCTTCATGACGGAGACCGCAGAATATGCAGATGTCATCCTTCCAGGTGTCAGCTATGCAGAAAAAGAGGGAACCTTTACAAATACAGAACGTCGTGTACAGCGTGTGCGTAAAGCAGTGACGATTCCGGGAAATGCAAGACTGGATACCGATATCCTCATCGATTTGATGAACCGTATGGGATATCCGCAGCCGCACCTGACTTCCGCCCAGATCATGGATGAAATCGCATCTGTAACACCATCCTTCGGCGGAATCAGCCATGCACGTCTGGACAGCGAAGAAGTAGGCGGCAAGGGCCTCCAGTGGCCATGCCCGACCAAGGATCATCCTGGAACACCGATCATGCACGTCGGCAAATTTGCGAGAGGACTTGGATGGTTCTATCCGGCAGAGTACATTCCGTCAGCAGAGCTTCCGGATGAGGAATATCCGATCATCCTTATGACCGGACGAATCCTGTATCATTACACAACAAGAGCAATGACAGGAAAGACACCGGAACTGATGGAGATCGAGGGCAGATCTTTCATCGAAATGAATGAGCAGGATGCTGAGAAACTGGGAATCAAGAACGGCGACAGAGTACGTGTGACCTCCAGACGAGGACAGATCGAATCCACCGCCCGTGTGGGAACCAAAGTATCCAAGGGAGAATCCTGGATGCCATTCCACTTCCCGGATGGAAATGCAAACTGGCTGACAAATGCAGCACTTGATAAATATGCAAGAATCCCGGAATACAAAGTATGTGCGATCCGAATTGAAAAAGCATAAGATCAGATGTTATAAATGATTCAGAACAGAGGATATTTTCAGAGACCGGAGAGGTGTCGAAAATATCCTCTGCTTTTTTGTTCAAAAGAAGCGAAAAGGTTGAGCTTTTTTTGTCTATATGTTACAATAAATCGAAAACAGGATTGTGACATTTTGTTGAGAAAAAATATCATTAATCAGACACCAGTTTGGAAAACGATGTTTGAAGGACAGGGGAGAAATGTTTTGGAAAATCTCAGGGTAGAAGAAGCAATTGAGCAATTGCTGATGTATACGAAAGCGGTACAGGAAGCGGAAACTGTGTCTTTACTTTCAGCAAACGGCAGGATACTGGCAGAGGACATGAAAGCAGAGAGAGACAATCCTCCATTTGACCGTGCACCGGTAGATGGCTATGCCTGTAAGGCTGAGGATCTGGCGGGAGCACTGCCGGAAAAGCCGGTCACACTCAAAGTGATCCGGGAAGTTGATGCCGGAGAATATTTTGACGGAACCGTGCAGCACGGGGAAGCGGTACGTATTATGACAGGTGCGGCGATTCCGGCAGGATGTAACTGCTGCGTCAGACAGGAAAATACGGATTATGGAGAGGATACCGTACAGATCTACAAGAGCATGGAACAGTGGGAGGACTACTGTTTTCAGGGTGAAGACTTTAAGAAAGGTACAGTTTTACTGAAAAAGGGTACAAAACTCAGTTTTATAGAGATAGGAATCCTTGCCAGCATGGGTGTGGCAGAAGTTCCTGTTATAAGACGGGCGAGAGTTGCGGTCCTGACAACCGGTGATGAAGTGATGAAGCCGGGAGAAGAACTGAAACTGGGCAAGATCTATGACTGCAACCAGAGTCTCCTTGCAGCGAGACTGATGGATTTTGGCGCAGAACTGACACGGATCGATAAGATCCCGGACAACCCGCAGGATATGGCAGAGGCAGTCAGAGAAGCGGCGGAGGTTTCAGATCTGATCATTACAACGGGCGCGGTATCCGTAGGCAAGAAGGATATCATGCACGAGGTAGTCCGGATCCTGGGAGCACAGAGGATTTTTTGGCGGCTTGAGATGAAGCCGGGAATGCCGACGCTTTTTTCTGTCTATGAAGGCACACCGATGCTCAGTCTTTCTGGAAATCCTTTTGGGGCGGCGGTATCTGTGGATCTTCTGATCCGTCCGATGATCCAGAAGCTGACACAGGACGACACACTTCGTCCGGTAAGGAAGAAATGTACTCTGACGAATGATTTTGGTAAGAGTGTCGGAGGACGCCGTTATGTACGTGCGGTCACAGACGGAGAAACCGTGACGATCCCTACCAAGATCCATTCGAATGGAATCCTTTCGACCATGGCAGGATGTAACTGTCTGATCGAGATGCAGAAGGGAAAGACCGGAAGTCATGCAGGAGAAGAAGCGGAAGTTCTTCTTCTGTGACAGGATGAGCGAAATGAAAGAACAGAAGGGTCAGCTGATACTGGCGGTAAGCGGAGTCAAAAATTCGGGAAAAACAACATTGATCGCATCACTTTTGTCGAAGCTGAAACAAAAAGGTCTTAAAGCTGCTGTGATCAAGCATGACGGGCATGAGTTTGAAGCGGATATACCGGGGACAGACACCTGGAGATTCGGGGAAGCCGGAGCCTGCGGGACGCTTGTTTTTTCCGGGACAAAATATATGATGGTCAAATATCAGCCGTCACCAGAGACGGACGAACTGATCGCCTGCTTTCCTGAGGCAGATGTGGTCTTGCTGGAGGGTTTTAAATATTCGGAATACCCCAAGATCGAGGTCATACGACGGGGAAATTCTTCGAGATCTGTCTGTGATCCGAGATTCCTTCTGGGAATCGTGACGGATCTTCGAAGGGAAGAACTGGATGCGGCGGGAAGCGCTTTGCCGGAAGAATTGCCATTTTTTGACCTGAATGAAACAGAAGTTCTGTCGGATTGGATTTATTGCTTATGGAGACAGAGACAGACCGGACGGCAATGACTAGCACAGCAAAAATGAGGAGTAACAAAACGCGGAATGAGTGAAAAAACAGAGAATATTACAACGGAGCAGCAGAACGAGGACGCAGTGCTTGGCATAAAGACCAAGATCGTTCTGTCGAAGAATATCGATTTTTTTGGACCGGGGCTTTTTCATCTTCTTCAGTATATTGATGAAGAAGGGACGATCCATGCGGCATCCAAGAAGATGGGAATGTCCTATTCCAAATGCTGGAAGCTTCTGAACCGGGCGGAGGAACAGATGGAATTTACTTTTCTTGACCGCTATAACGGCGGACCGCACGGAGGAAATTCAAGGATCACGGAAGAAGGCCGTGAGTTTATGAGACGCTATGAAGCATTACTGGAAGAAATGAAAGAAATAAGCCAGAAGGCTTTTGAGAAATATTTTAAGGAATATTTTAAGGAATATTTGTAGCTATGAGGATGCGGCAGGATGTTTCGTTTCGAACAGAAGCATCCTGTCGCAGTTTCTGCACAGATAAGAAAGATCAGACCTGACTGAAGACTTTCATCCGGTCTCTTCTGGCGGCACAGACGAGGGTCAGGCGATAGGCTTTGGCAAGTTCGATCGCCTCTGTGGTAGGAGATGCCTTGCTGGAAAGCACCGGAATTCCGGCATAGATCGCTTTCATTGCCATATCGGTCGGGATCCTTCCGCTGGAATAGACCATGCATTCCGTAAGGTCGATCTGATGACGGAGAGCATAGCCGATCACTTTGTCAAGTGCGTTATGCCGTCCGATGTCCTCACAGGAAAAAAGAATCTCGTCTCTGCGGGCAAGGAGACAGCTGTGGGTGGCGAAGGTGACACCGTGAAGCGGCATCCCATCGGCAAAGGTGTCTGCCATGTGGAAGATCCATTCCGGTTTCCATTCGATCGGGGTGACAGGAACCGGCGGATAGTCAGATGAGAAATAATCATTCAGGATGTGGTTGCCGGTGCAGCAGGTAGGGGTGGTCTCTACGAAGGAAGTGTTTTTCTTTGCATCGGTTGTTTGAGACTGTTTGAGATAAACCTTGGCGCGCTTGCCGTACTCGCAGATGTAGATCTGCTCGACATCGTCGATGGACTGGATGATATGTTCCGTCAGGAGCCGTCCTAGGACGAGTTCTGTGAGATGCTGCGGGAGACAGATCAGTTTCATGGTAAGCTGGTCATTGAGATAGACATCGATCAGATGCTCATTGAGGACCTGTTCTTCTTTGGTAAGGATCTCACCTTCCCTGCCGATGAACTGATAGGTTTGTGTTTCCAGTAATGGAAGATCGTGGTATTGTTCGTTAATATGCATAATTTCTCCAATGCTAAAAAGTTTTTATTGTATATATTTATAGATAAGTATAGCAGAAATCAGAGAATTTCAAAAGAACAAATTAAGATATAAAACAATAAAAGCCTTTTTAAAGTGGGGTAGACAAAATAAAAAAGGAACGGAGAAAATTTAACTATGAAAGACAGATATGGACGTGAGATCGATTATCTTCGGATCTCGATCACCGACAGGTGCAATCTCAGATGCATTTACTGTATGCCGGAAGAGGGAATCTGCCAGATCTCACATGGAGAGATCCTGACCTACGATGAGATCCAGAGAGTCTGCCGCTGTATGACAACTCTGGGGATCAAAAAAATAAAACTGACCGGCGGCGAGCCTCTGACAAGAAAGAACAGTGCCGCACTGGTACGGATGCTCAAAGAACTTCAGGGAATAGAGAAAGTAACGCTGACGACAAACGGTGTCCTTCTGGGGGAGCAGATCGGAGAACTGGCAGAGTCAGGGATCGACAATATCAATATCAGCCTGGATACGCTGAATGAAGAGGCATTCGGAAAGATCACGCGAAGAGAGGGCCTTCCTAAAGTCCTGGAGAGCATGAAGGAGGCTCTGAAATATCCACAGATCGGTCTCAAGATCAACTGTGTACCGGTGATCGATGATCCGCAGAATCTGGTGGATGTTGCCAGGATTGCGAGAGACTATCCGATCCATGTGCGCTTTATCGAGATGATGCCGATCGGATACGGCAAAGAGTTCCGTTTCCGGGGAGAAGATGAGATCTGTTCGATCCTTGAGAGTGCTTATGGCAAGATGACACCGGTTATAGAGCACTACGGAAATGGTCCGTGCCATTATTACGAAATCGAAGGCTTTCAGGGAAAGATCGGTTTTATCAGTGCGATGACACACAAATTCTGTTCGCAGTGCAACCGTGTCAGAATGACCGCAGAGGGCTATCTCAAAGCCTGTCTGCAGTATCAGACCGGAATAAGCCTCAAGACACTGATGAGAAACGGATGCACCGACGAGGAGCTGACTGAGGCGATCCGCAGAGTGATCTGGGAAAAACCGGGCGAGCATCATTTTACTTCACAGGCGATCGACGAGGATGAACTTAAGCTGATGTCACAGATCGGTGGCTGAAAAGGAAACAGGGGGATGTATATGGGCGAAAACAAACTTGCAATGATCGTTCTGGCAGGAGGAGCCAGCAGCCGCATGGGAAAAGAAAAGAGCGACCTTAAGCTTGACGGGAAATCTTTTCTGGAGATCCAGATCCAGAAGGGAAGAGACCTGGGTGTTGGCAGGATCTACGTCTCAGGCTATCGCGGCGCACACTGCACAGAAGAGATCGTTATGGACAGGATCAAAGAAAGAGGACCTCTCGGCGGCCTCGAAGCCTGTCTTAATAAAGCAGCAGAGGATGGAGCGGACCGGTGTATTGTCCTTGGCGTAGACACCCCGCTGGTGCCGGTATCTGAAC